>JBCCUO010000030.1:0-11816 GCA_039196805.1 Planctomycetota bacterium
CCTTCTCTCAGTGCCGAAACACTGGTCGCTTCCATCTGACCCAGCGCTACGATCCCACAAGCCGCGAAGACGGCAATCATCCAAGGGGCCGCAATGTTGGCCACACGTGCCACCGACTCGTAACCTCTTGCCGCGACCACCGCAATCACCACGCCGACCAAAGCGACCAGCATCGTGAACGATGAGTTGCTCAAGCCAAACATTTCTTCTGGCACGTCGAAGGTGATATCAAGGGGAACTCCGACCGCAGACGCTGACACCGTCACCATCGCACCGGCAAGGAAACAGAAGAGAAGTCCGTTGACCAAGTTGTAGACCTTGACCAACGACCCGCCGGCAATTCGTTCGAGTTGATAGTACAGAGTCAGACGTTTGGTCATTGCGATGGGGACGACCAGAAAACGCCAGGTAAGCACGGCCAGCAGATTTCCAAGTAACAGTCCCAGAATCAGATCGGACAGGCTGGCACCGGCCGCCAGGAACAACGGGCCAATCATGAATTCCGTGCCCGCAGTGTGCTCGCCGGCGTACATGCCCCAAAACTTCCCACTGCCAAGCAATGCAGACTCGGGCACTTGCTCGCGTTCAAACTCCCCGCCCAGATTCGATTCTTGTTCGCTCATTCAACTTCTCAACGGTAAGCACTCTGCGTGAGCGTCACGTCCCAACGGAACGCTACACAGTGCCGAATCAGGCGAATGAAGCAACATCACTTCGCTTGGACAAAACGCGGCTCTCGTAGTCGCGGACCACAGCCAGCCAATCAGCACCGGCCGGAGTATTTGAGGTCTCGCAGTAGTGGTTCCAGACAGCCCCCAGTGGCATCAACTTTTGCTCTTCCATCAAAGCCAATCGGCCCGTGAAGTCTCCCTCACGTTCCAGCCGCTGAAGCGTTTCGGTTGGTTCAAGCAATGCTGCCAGGACAGCCTTCAATGCATTGCGAGTACCAATGGTCCACGCCGCAATGCGATTGATGCTGGCATCGAAGAAATCCAAGCCAATGTGCACTCGGTCCAGATATCCGCCACGTACCACCTCTTGCATGATCGCTTGCAGTTCGTCCGTGTAGGTCACCACGTGGTCACTGTCCCAGCGGACTCCGCGGCTAACGTGCAGCAACAACTCAGGCACGTACATCAAGGCAGACGAGATCTTGTCCGAAAGGACCTCGGTTGGATGGAAATGGCCAGCGTCAAGGCATAGCAACTTGTTGCGACTGATCGCGTAGCCCAGATAGAACTCATGAGAACCGACGACATAGCTCTCGCTACCGATCCCAAACAGCTTGCACTCTACCGCGTCCAGGGTTTGGTCGCGTGGCAACTCACGCGCAAAGATCTCATCGAGCGATTCCGCAAGTCGCTCTCGAGGAGCACTGCGATTCGCTGGCGTGTCCTTGTAGCCGTCGGGCACCCAAAAGTTGTTGATGCACGGAGAATTCTGTGCGGCACCCATGGCCGCTGCGATCTCGCGACAGGCGATTCCGTGATTGATCCAAAACTCTCGAACGCCACGATCAGCGTGAGCCAGTGTGAATCCATCGGCGGCTTTGGGATGAGAAAAGTAGCTGGGGTTAAAGTCCAGCTGAATACCTTGCTCGCCACACCACTGGATCCAACCTTGGAAGTGTTCGACGCCGATCTGATCACGTCCGACGGGCCCGTTGAATTCGCCGTAAAGTGCGTGCAGGTTCAGTCGGTGCTTGCCAGGAACCAGCGAGTAGGCCAGCTGCAAATCACTGCGTAGTTCATCAGCAACTCGAGCCCGCCCAGGGTAGTTACCCGTCACGGCAAGGCCGTTTCCCAGAACGTCATCGTTGCCCTCGAATCCTGCAACGTCATCTCCCTGCCAGCAGTGAACCGAAACCTCGACCGATCGCATCTGGTCCAGGGCTGCTTCCACGCTCACTCCCGCGGCCTCGTATTGCTCACACGCCAAGCGGAATGAGGCTTCGATCTTGCCAGAGGGTTCCATCGCCATTCATCCGCAGTAGGGGCGTTTCAAAACGCAGTCGGGCCGCGTGGTGTCTTACTGAGTTCCCAAGCGTAGACGTTCGCGTCGTCACGAACCTTGACGATCGTGCCCTTGACTAGCACAATAGTGCCAAACGCACCGGGCATCTGGTGGTTCTTGCTGCAGCATTCGGTGGTTCTTGCTGAAGTCGTTCGCTTGACACACCAACGACCGATTTCATTGCCCGATTCGATGACCCCCGTCTCATGAATTCCGCGTGGTACGAAAGCTTCGCAAGGAAGACTGGTTTCCCGAGGACGGCTTCCCGATCGTCGTCGAGCGGCGAGATCCGCAGGAGCCATTCGGTTTGCACTGCCATGAGTTTTCCGAGATCGTTCTGATCACCGGAGGCCGAGGCCTTCACATCACGGGGGAAGACAGTTACGAGCTATCGGCAGGCGATACGTTCGTGATCGGTGGCGATCGCCCGCACGATTACGTGAACATGGATCAGCTACGTCTGGTCAACATCCTCTTCGAATCGGCCGAACTTCCCCTTTCTCTCGGCGATCTCCAGTCACTTCCTGGTTACCACGCCCTGTTCACTTTGGAACCGGCCTGGCGTAAGCGACACTGCTTCACCAGCCGACTTCAGCTCACGCCGGTCGAAATGGTCGAAGCACTTCGACTGATTGACGGATTGGAAAACGAACTTGCAAAGCGTGCTCCTGGTTTTGCCGTCCTCTCGTTGACGGCCATGATCCAACTCGTGACGTTTCTGTCGCGATGCTATGGCGGCACTGTCAATCCAGAGAGCAAGAAGCTGCTTCGGATCGCGGAGGCGATCTCGCACATCGAGTGCAACTTTGCGGAGCCGATCAGCCTGGATCATTTGGTTGAAATATCGGGGATGTCGCGTCGCAACTTCATTCGCTCGTTTGAGGCAACCATGGGAACTCCACCAATCAGCTACCTGATCGATCGTCGGATGCGAGAGGCCACGATCAGGCTTCGTGGGACTTCTCAGAGCATCACGGAAATCGCTTTTGACGTTGGCTTCTCCGACAGCAATTACTTCAGCCGCCGTTTCCGAAGTCAGTTTGGCTTGTCACCTCGCGAGTACCGCAAGCAAGTCACAGCAAGCTAGGCACCGTCCAATGGACGGCGTATCGGGAAAAGGGGTCAGGCACAGGTCAGGCACCGATAGTCCGATGCACCCGAAGGGCCGTTCCGGCCGTCGGTGCCTGCTCCCTTTTCCCACCCCTCCTATTCAACTGCCCATCGTTCACTTGTCTCTGCTTGGTTGCTGCGTGCTCGCGGCATTTCTCTTTGTGCTTTCCGTCGTGGGGAGGCACCGAACACTCGGCTGCCAGCTCTTAAGTGTGTTCGGCCTTTCAGTGCCTTTCGTGCCACCCTGCTAGTTGGTGACCTTCCGATATCGCGCGCCACCGATCTTCACCGTTCGCAAGACGTGGATGGCTTGCCGGTGACGCCGGATGGTGAAGCTAGGTCGTGTCAGTGACGTCATTCAATGGCATGACATTCGCTGGTCGCCTGACCGAATCGCGAAATGAGCTGATGGGCAGTTCAGTTCCGATTGAATTCTTGGCGTTGCCTAGGTGATTCATCATGAACCTGTTGACCAGCTTGAGCGTGGTCCTGCTGCTGAGTGGATTGACTGTTTCACTCGCGACAGTACTGATCATCGCTGGTCGCTTTTTGGCTGTCGATGAAGATCCACGCGTCGGTCTGGTGGCGGAGATGCTGCCACAAAGCAACTGCGGTGCGTGTGGACTGCCGGGCTGTTCGGCGTTCGCCGAAGCGGTTGTCGCGGGTACTGTTTCCCCCAGCGAATGCTCGGTCAATTCGCACGACGAGTGCGGGAAAATCGCCGCTTTTTTGGGCGTCGATGTTGGTTCGGTCGAGCGACGTGTCGCCCGACTTGCCTGCGCTGGTGGCGAGAACGTGGCCCGACACAATGCCCAGTACTCGGGCATGCAATCGTGTTCCGCCGCGACGTTGGTGGGTGGTGGCGGCAAGGCTTGCTTCTGGGGTTGCCTAGGTCTCGCCGACTGTGCGGTCGCGTGTGATTTTGATGCGATCTCCATGAACGAACACTCTCTCCCGGTTGTCGACGAAGACCGGTGCACCGCCTGCGGCGATTGCGTGACAGCATGCCCCAAAGACCTATTTTCGCTGCAGCCAATCAGCCAACGATTGTTTGTCGCTTGTGCCTCAAGGGACAAGGGTCGTGGGGTACTCGACAACTGTGACGTCGGCTGCACCGGCTGCACGAAATGCTCCAAAGACTCCGACGGACAAATCACCATGGATGACAACTTGCCGATCATTGACGTTTCGTTAGACGGTGGGTTGAAGAGGGCCATCAACGGTTGTCCAACCGGAGCGATTGTCTGGCTTGATCCCGAACAGGGACCACAAATCGGCGAAACGGCTTTGAAGAAGCGCAGTCGCAACCAAGCCAAGGAGGCGGTGTCATGAGTCCCTCCATCTGGCAAGCATCGCGTTCATTCTTGACGCCGACCAACAGCAAGACTCACGAACTGTCCAATGTCCGTACAGCATCCACAGGAGTGCTCGCCTGGGCGACAAACAAGTTCGGCGCCAAGACGTTCGCTCATGGCGTTCACCCGCCGGAGCACAAGGCCGACACACGCGACTTGGCCATTGAGTCCTTTCCGCTGCCACCACTACTGACGATTCCACTCTCGCAACACATCGGCAAACCAGCCAAACCAACGGTCGGCCGTGGCGAAAAAGTGGTGCGAGGGCAAGTGATCGCTGAACCCGACGGATTCATGTCGGTCGCAATCCATGCTCCGGCCGCCGGCGTGATCCGCAAGATCGGTCCGGCGCCAAACGTCAAGGGGAAGATGGAAACAGCCTTCTTCCTTCAACCCGATCCAGAGTCTTCGCAAGATGTCGCTCTCGGCAGCCACTTCGATGTCGACAACGTGTCACCCACGGAGGTCATCAACGCCATTCAGCAGGCCGGTATCGTGGGTCTGGGCGGCGCCGCATTTCCGACGCACGCAAAGGTCAGAATTCCGGACGGCAAATCGGTCGACACGCTGCTGATCAATGGCGCCGAATGCGAGCCTTACTTGACCACAGATCACCGCGTCATGCTGGAACATCCGCGCGACGTGATGACGGGAATCAAGTATTTGCTCAAAGCCTGCGGCGCTAAGCGAGCGATCATCGCGATAGAGGACAACAAACTGAACGCGGCCGGAGCGCTGCGTGCCGCATTGCCGCGTGATCGCTCGGTTGGTGTGGAAGTGTTGCCGGTCAAGTATCCGCAGGGTGCCGAGAAGATGCTGGCCAAGTCGGTGCTTGGACGCGAAGTGCCCTCGGGCGGCTTGCCTGCTGACGTCGGTGTGGTTTGCGTCAACGTGGGTACCGCTGCCAACGTCGGTCGCTTGCTGCCGCATCGGCTGGGCCTCCATGAGCGAGTCGTTACGGTTGGCGGCGAGGGCGTAAAGAACAAGGGAAACTACTGCATTCCGATCGGTACGACGCTGCGGTTCATCCTGGAAACGGTTGGCACTGAAGACGACCTTTCGACCGTTCTGGTTGGCGGCCCGATGATGGGGAACGCGGCATCAAGTCTGGACATCCCGATCACTAAGGGATCGACCGGCGTGATCGCCATGACACGACGCCAGACCGGCGCAATGATCGACCGACACGAGTACGCCTGCATCTCCTGCGGGTCGTGCCTACAGGCGTGCCCCATGTTTTTGAATCCGTCGCACATGGGGCTGCTTGCCAAGAACGGACGCTACGAAGCGATGGCGGGTGACTACCACCTGATGGATTGCTTTGAGTGCGGTTGTTGTTCGTTCGTGTGTCCATCTCACATTCCACTCGTGCAACGTTTTCGCGTTGCAAAAGCTGCGATTCGAAAGGTGGCGTCATGAAAGCCCTGGTCGACACGCTCACCATTCGGATGTCACCGCACGTTGGCGCGATTGTCAGTGTGGACACGATCATGTTCCACGTGGTCCTGGCCCTATCGCCAATCGTTGGGTATGCGATCTACGCGTTCGGCATCGCAGCGCTTCTCGTCTTGGCCACCGCGACGATGTCCTGCGTGCTTACCGAACATCTACTCTGCAAGGCCAGTGGCAAGCCGACGACGATCGGAGACTGGTCGGCCGTGATCACGGGATTGTTGTACGGTTTGACGCTTCCGTCCAGCTTGCCGCTATGGATGGTTGCTGTGGGTGGAGTGCTATGCATTGCGGTGGGCAAGTTTGTCTTCGGGGGCTTGGGGCACAACCCATTCAATCCCGCCTTGGTCGGTCGCGCGATTCTGCAGTCGACGTTTCCCTCAGCGATGACCACGTACTTCTCGGTGGGCGACGACCGTTTTCGATCGATCCCATCGTCGACGATGGCTGCCCCATTTACGAAACCGCTCTACGATGGGATGTCGGCCGCCACACCGCTGGCACAGTCCAAGTTCAGCCGAACCTCAACGGACTCATCGGATCTGCTGCTGGGCACCGTGTCTGGTTCATCGGGCGAGACCTGCGCCGTGCTGATTCTTCTCGGCGGAACCTATCTGGTGGCACGCGGGATGATGAGTTGGCGGATCCCCGTCTCGATCCTGGGGGCCGTCGCGATCTTCTCGGGCGTCCTGCATCTATCCGATCCGGACCGGTTTGCTTCGCCGATGTTCATGTTGCTCTCGGGCGGATTGATGCTTGGCGCGGTCTTCATGGCAACCGATATGGTGTCGTCCCCCGTCACACCTCGGGGCCGGATCGCCTTTGGCGTGTTGATCGGCGTCATGACGGTGACGATTCGTACCTGGGGCGGAGCGGCGGAAGGCGTCATGTACGCGATCCTGATTGGGAACGCAGTCTCTCCGCATCTGGACGGCTGGATGCAACCAAGGCTGTTTGGTCGAGCTTCGGAGACGCCCGAATGACCCACGCCGATCTCACCGAACCGATCGTTGCACCGTCACCCGTGCGGTCTTCTGCTTCAGCAGTGTCGCAGGTTCTACGCATCTACGCGGTCGTCTTGGCGGTTGGCTTGTGTTGTGGCTTGGCAATCGTGTGCGTGTTCGAATTCACGAAAACGATCATTGCCCGCAACCGTGCCGCGATGCGGCAAGCAGCGATTCTGGATGTCGTTCGCGGCGCAACCACCAACGTCGGTTATGTGCTGGATGAGGCACGTGACGAGTTCAAACCGTCTGGAGCAGGGGCGGATGTTTTTGCCGGATTCGACGACGCCGGCAAACTAGTGGGCCTGGCCATCGAAGCTGTTGGCATGGGCTACCAAGACAACATCCGCGTCCTTTACGGCTACGATCCCCACAAGCAAGCGATTGTTGGACTGAAGGTGCTTGAGTCACGCGAGACACCGGGTTTGGGTGACCGCATCGAAAAGGATGCGAAGTTTGTCGCCAACTTTAGGGCCCTCGACGTCACGGTTGCCGGTGGCGAGCTCGCCCATCCAATCGAGTTCGTCAAGTCGGGCGAGAAGTCACAGGCTTGGCAGATCGATGGGATCACCGGCGCGACGATCTCATCTGAAGCTACCGCGATGATGTTGCGCGAAAGCACCAGCCTGTGGATGCCCAAGATTCAATCTCAGCTTGCCGCTTTTGATCAGGAGGACCGCTAAATCATGTCCACCACGGTCATGCACGATTTCACCGACGGCATCTGGCAACGGAATCCGGTATTCGTTCAGGTTCTGGGGATGTGCCCGGTGCTGGCGGTCACCAATACCGCGATGAACGCGTTGGCCATGGGGCTCGCAACTGCATTCGTGCTGGTGGCGTCCAGCACGGTCGTGTCGCTGATCCGCCGCATCGTGCCACATCAAGTTCGTATTGTGACATTTATCCTCATCATTGCCACGTTTGTGACGATGGTCGACTATCTGATTCAGGCGATCAGTCTGGAGTTGCACCGAGCATTGGGCGCCTTCATCGCGTTGATCGTCGTCAATTGCTTGATCTTGGGACGAACCGAAGCGTTCGCCTCTAGGCATCCGGTGCATCGATCGGTACTCGACGCGGCAGGCATGGGCATCGGCTTCACCGGGGCGCTGCTGTGTCTGGGAAGCGTTCGTGAATTACTGGGGGCGGGCACGTTGTTGAACATTTCGGTGTTTGGCGATTCATTCGAACCTTGGACCGTGATGATGCTGCCGCCGGGCGGGTTCTTTACCCTTGCCGGATGGTTGCTGCTGTTCAGCCTGCTGAAGCAAGGACGCGCTAGAACGCTTGTGATGACAAAGAAGGCAACCGCATGAATAACGATTCGCTTGGGATGATCTTCATCAATGCCTGTTTGGTGAATAACTTTGTGTTGGCCTATTTCTTGGGGATCTGTCCGTTCTTGGGCGTGTCTGGCAAACGAGAGACGGCAGTCCGTATGGGCGTGGCGGTCACGTTCGTGATGCTGGTTGCGTCGATGGCAGCGTACGGCATTCATGCGTTGCTGACATGGATCAATGCGCCGTACCTAGAATTGATCGCGTTCATCGCTGTGATCGCGTCGACCGTCCAACTGGTCGAGATGTTCATCAAGAAGGTTAGCCGACCACTCTTTGAAACGCTTGGGATCTTTCTACCCCTGATCACGACCAACTGCGCCATCTTGGCGGTGGCGTTGTTTCAGACCAACAAAGGCTACAGCTTTGGGCAGTCGCTGGTATTCGCATTGGGAGCTGGTATGGGGTTCACGCTCGCACTGTTCCTGATTTCGGGTCTACGCGAGAAGCTGGATCTTGCCGACACTCCCGATGCCGTGCGGGGAACAGTCGTCACGCTCGTGTTGGCCGGTTTGCTGTCAGTATGTTTCATGGGTTTTGCCGGGCTGTTCAACTGAGATGTTCGAAACGCTGTTCAAATCACTGACCGGAATCTCGATCCTTGCAATCGCCTTATTGGTTGTGCAGACACTGCTGGCGAAATTCCATCGAATTCCAAGCGACGAGGACCCGCTGGCCGGGCGACTGGGGTGCCATGGCTGCGGTTGTGAATCCGCTTGCAAGAAGGATCGAGGCTGACAGACTTGGACGGTGCGGTTTGCAACCCAAACTCACGCAGTGTTCGCATTGCTTGTGCATTTGGGGAGAGGACCGCAGAGCGGGCACTCGGACTTGCGACGGACCACGAGGCTACGAAACTGCATCGCCAGAGCATCGTAGGTCAGCAGTCGACCCGACAGTGACTGACCAATTTCGAGGATCCACTTGATGGCCTCGGTCGCCTGGATCGTCCCGATCACGCCGGGCAACACTCCTAACACGCCTGCGTCGCTGCAGGATGACTCGGCCCCGTTTGTCGGTGGCGACGGATACAAGCATCGGTAGCACGGACCGTCACCCACGTTCAACAACGTGACCTGTCCGTCAAACTGAAGGATCGCACCCGAAACGAGCGGTCGATTGGCAAGTCGGCAGGCGTCGGCGATCAGGTAGCGTGATGAAAAGTTGTCGGTTCCGTCGACGACGATATCGTATCCGGCAACGATGCGAAGAACGTTTTCGGCGTCGACGTGACCCGGGAACTCCTCGACATCGATGTCGGGATTGATGCTTTCCAGCGTTCGACACGCTGAAAATGTCTTTGGCCGGCCAACGTCGCGATTGCGATGCAGTATCTGTCGCTGAAGGTTCGATGCTTCCACCACATCGCCATCGACAATCCCCAATCGACCGACTCCCGAAGCTGTCAGATAGATCGCTGCCGGGCTGCCAAGTCCCCCCGCGCCAACCACCAATACAGATGATTGGCGAAGCTTGAGTTGCCCTGCTTCGCCGATCTCAGACAACATCAGTTGGCGCGAATACCGTTTCAGCTCGGAATCGGAGAGCGACTGCGAATCGGGATTCACGACTGGCGGATCCATCGCGTCAACCTCCGGCCAATGCCGAGACCAGCACGACTTCGTCGTTCGGACCGACGGGTGTTTGCAGATGATCCAGATCGCGAATGTCGTGGGCGCCAACATAAACGTTTAAGTGCGACCGGATCTCTCCGATTTCATCGACCAACGAATCGGCAAGCGATGGATAGATTTCGCAGGCGTCAGCGATCGCTTCGCAGACGGTCGGTGACATCAACTCAATCGCGTCAGCACCGCCCGTGTGCCGTCTCATCGAAGCGGGAATGATCAATTGCATGGTATGGTCTCCCAAGGTTGCTTTCGTCCACAGGTCACGCATGCCG
The DNA here is from genome assembly GCA_039196805.1 of Planctomycetota bacterium. Classification (GTDB taxonomy): domain Bacteria; phylum Planctomycetota; class Planctomycetia; order Pirellulales; family Pirellulaceae; genus JBCCUO01. The sequence goes on from JBCCUO010000030.1 coordinate 10,178, forward strand.
GTGACCGGCGGACGTTGAGGGTCCGAAATTGCATCGTACGAAGATCAATGCGGAGCATCCTGTCATGCAGGGGTGCCCCGATCCCGGTGATCAACTTGATGACCTCCATTGCCGCGAGGCATCCGACCGTCCCGGCAACAGCGCCAAAGACCGGAAACTCACGTTTCCAAGTGGGTGGCTTTACGGGCCACAAACACTGCAGGCACGCTGTCCGCCGAGGATCAACCGTCATCAGTTGAGCTTCCAGTTCGTACATGCCGCTGGTGACAATCGGTTTACTCGCCTCGATCGCGGCACGATTGATGGCGTAACGTTCTTCAAACAGGGGAGCTGCGTCCACGGCAATGTCACACTGATCGATCAACTCCGCTACGTTGTCATCGCTGGCGTTTTCCCCACACGCGACAATGTCGAGTCGCGGGTTCAGTGCACGCAGCCGCCGTGTCACGCTTTCAATTCGTGGCCGCCCGATCCAATCGTGCGTCATCAGAAGTTGACGATTCAGGTCGCTTGGCTTCACCCTGCCGCCGTGAGCAATCACAAGACGCCCAATGCCCGCTGCAGCGAGTTCATAGGCAACGACGCTACCCAGCCCGCCGGTGCGCGAAACGAATACGGATGCCGACTTGAGCTTCGCTTGCCCCGATTCCCCGAGGTCACTCACCCACATCTGCCACTGATAGGTAGCGCGCTCTTCGTCTGTGAGTCTCACTGGGGTAGCCTTCGGCGTCCGTCCAGCCATTGGGGTCACCGTTCAAACTCCGAAGACTCACATCCATTGCGGCTTCCGCATGCCTTCCAAGTTTGCATGTCAATGTCGTCATTGACAAAGCTCACGTGCCCGTCAAGGAACAACGCCTGCACGCCTCCGGGGTGACGACTGCGAGCGGCCACGTTCAACGATAAGCGATCCCACCAATGATTGGTTCGAATGCTGTGGGGCAAGCCACCACGGCAATCCACGTTTGGATCGTTCGGCCGTCGCATGTGGTTGTACATCGAGTGCCCCGGTGCACCGTACAACCACCGACTGCCGCGGGTTTGCTGTAGCCGCAAGCCGGCCCCTTGGCACTGCGAATCGATGTCCGTCAGTTCGGGGCCATTGGTTTCGTTGTCGTTTCCTCGCGTCAACACGAAACCATTCGTCTTGCTTTTCCCGTCCCACACGGACGGTCCGCCTTCGGACTTGACGGTTTCGCTGATGCAGATCGTTTGACTCAGTCCGTCGGAGATGCTGGCCGTCGACAGGGAACTGTTCTCAAAGAACACGCCTGTCACAGGCACCCGACGCGGGTTTCGTGGCGACAGCGGATATGTTGTGCCGGTGTTCAACGGATAGTTGTGAACGGCAGAATCGATAATCGCACCCGCGACCACGTTTCGCTGGAGAATTTGGAACGAGTCGCTTGGGCATAAAAAAAACGGAATGGTCTGGCTGAGCGCCACGCCGTTGGCGGCTGGATCGTCCGGGTTGCGAGAGAAATCGATTCGCTCGTAGAGCGACTGGGCTTCGAGATACGGCAGCAACGCAGCGTACGCCGAAAAGCATCGACCTTCGCCGCTACGAAACTCACGTCTACGGCCTGAGGGCAGGCGGCGGAACGCGGATTCATAATTTTGAATTGCCAGTCCGATTTGC
>JBCCUO010000031.1:0-11462 GCA_039196805.1 Planctomycetota bacterium
GCCGTCGATGACCAGTACGTCTGGACCGACGGAACCGAGGCGGAGTACTTCGCCTGGGCATCAGGCGAGCCGAACACACCGAGCTATCGCTACGTGTACCAGAGCAGTAACTGGGCCTGGTACGACAGTCCGGAGACCAGCCGGCGCTGGGGCATCGTCGAGATCCCCGACGATGGTGGACTGGCCGACGGCAGCGGTGCCGGACCCCTGGCAACTTACATCTTGGATGTCAACATTACCGATACGGTTCCGCCGCGCGTCACCCAAGTAAGTCGTTTGCCCGACGGAGGCGAGACGGGGAGTCGGCTGTCGTCATTCTACGCGGACTTCAGCGAGCGGCTGAATTCGTTTAACGCGAACACACAGGTCTACAACTTCGCCACGTATGGTGGGAACACCTACGTGTACCGGAGCGATTCGCTTCGCTGGACTTCAGCCCAGAGCTACGCTCAGTCGCTGGGAGGCAATCTGGTTGTTCTGAATGATCAGGACGAGCAGAACTTCGTGTTCAGCCAGTTCGGAGGGGTGAACAGCTACTGGATCGGTCTTCGCGAGGGCTCCACCGCCGGGGACTGGTCGACCTGGGTCGATGGTACCCCCGTGACCTACAGTGCGTGGTCGGGCAGCGAGCCGAACAATGGTGGCGATTTCGACTTTGCGATCACCAGCACGGACGGCCGGTGGTACGACGCGCGCTCAGGTTGGAGCTACCCGGCGGTGATCGAGATCGTTGGGGACGCTGACGGTGACAATGACGGCCTGCCCGACGTGATCGACTGGCTGCCCGATGATCCAATCAACGGCTACGACCTACGAGAAGCAGGAGCCGACGGGATTTTTGACACGGCCGACGATCAAGTCTATGACATCCGTGGATCCTACGACGGTAGCCAACGCGTCAATTTCCAGGTGGTCGATGGGCCACTCCAGCCGGGCGATTATCGCTTCGTCATCTCACCCTCAATCACTGACACTTCGGCGAATGCGTTCGACGGAAACGCTGATGGATCTTCTGGGGATGCGTTTCTCCGCGGATTTACGGTTGTTGCACCCGACGATGGTGGCACCTTCGAACCACAGAACAACAACAGCTTTGCGAATGCCGCGCCGTTGCAACTGCTTGTTGACCCGGAAAGCTCAACGCTTCAAATCGGTCGCGCATACGGTTCGATCGACCCCTCTGGTGACATCGACTACTGGACCTTCGATGCGTCGGCGGGTGACCTTCTGTCAGTGATGACCGAAACGCCCGGCAGTGGTGTTGACACACGCACTTACTTGTATGGCTCGACACAAAACTACCTGACGGACGATTCCACGCGTGGTGCCGGCAACGACGACTACATCAGTCGCTACCAAATTCCTGCCGACGGCACCTACTATCTCCGCGTCGATCGCCGATCTGGTTCATCGGTGGGTGACTACATCACCAACGTGTTGCTTAGCACGAACCTGACGCACGAAAGCGACCAAGAATACCGCAACGATTCGCTGGCGACCGCTGACCCAGTTGCCTACACCGTCAATGGCGATCAGAGAACAGCCGGGATTGTCGGGACCGTGATGGCCGGGCAAAGCGGCAACGTGGACGAGGATGTGTTCGATCTCGGGGAGATTGCCGCTGGAGAAACCATTCTGATCTCTTCGAGGCTGCCGACTTCCAGCACGCTGAGTCCGCTTGTTGAAATTCGTGATGCCAACAACCTGATCGTAAGCATCGGCGAAAATCCGTCGGACGCCGTCGCTCGAGCCGATATCTCGACAACAGGCAACTACTACGCCGTCATCCTGGCGGCGAGCGGCTCCAATGGAAGGAGCAACTATTTGGTGGATGTGTCGGTTCAACCGACGGACGAGCTGAACTTTGCCGATCTCGTCGTTTCGACGGTCAACGCACCAACGAGTGCGCAGAGCGGGGGGCAAATCCGTGTCGAATGGACGGTCGGAAATTTTGGTGCTGTGGCGACCCCTGTCGATACCTGGGTGGACCGAATTGTGTTGTCGAGCAACGACCGCTTTGGTGATGCCGACGACATTCCGCTTGGCAACGTCACGCGGACGGGCGCCCTTGATTCTTCGGGTAGTTACACGGCTTCGGCAGACTTCCCGTTGCCGGTCGGCCTGTCTGGAACATTCAACGTGCTGGTGAAGACGGACGCGACCGCGAACGTTCCCGAATTCATCTTCGAAGAAAACAACGTCAGCTTCCCGGACGATCCCCTCGAAATCTCGCTGACGCCGGCAGCCGACCTGGCCACCTCCGACATCACGCTGTCGGCAACGCAAGCGTTGGCAGGAGGACCACTGCAGGTGCAGTGGGTGGTAACCAACATTGGTGAGGGTGTGACGGCCGACGGCACGCCGGGCGGGACCGTCAGCGACTGGACGGATCGCGTCGTGCTTTCGCAGGATGAAATTTTCGGCAACGCGGATGACGTGCTGTTGGCCGACGTACCGCACAGCGGAGAGCTGGCGTCGACAGCGAATTACCAAGGAAGTTGGCTTGGCAATCTCCCGGAAGGACTGTCAAACAACTACTTCGTTCTCGTAAGCACCGATTTTGGCGCTGGATTTGGGGCCGTGTACGAATCCGAACGTACCGCCAACAACACGTCGTCTGGTGGACCTCTGCAGGTCGCCAATCAGCCTTACGCGGACCTGACCGTCGCCTGGGACGTGACCCCGTCAGCTGGCGTACTCGGTCAGACGATCGATGTCGCCTGGACAGTCACCAACAACGCCGACAACGCGAACGGTGCCGCGGACGATCCCTCTTGGTATGACCGTATCATCCTCAGCCGCGATGCAACGGTGGGAAACGGCGACGACCGAGTGCTAGCGGACGTTCGGCACACGGGACCGCTGGCCATCGGTTCAACTTACACCGATGCAGCAACAGTCACGCTCCCGAACGATTTCAGTGGTGACGGTTTTCTCTTCGTTGTTGCCGATGGACGGTCAAACGTTTACGAATTCATCTACGAAGACAACAACGCCAGCCAGGAGCAGCCGATCACGGTCTCCGCTCCTGACTTGGAGGTCTCAGCCAGCCTGACGACCTTTGCCGGCGTGTTCGGCGAAACGATACCGATCGTCTACACCGTGACGAACACCGGCGACGCCACGATCTCGGGCGATTTCGTCGATCGGATCTATCTCAGCAGCGATGCCAGCGTTGGCGGAGATATCCTGCTCGCCACCGTTGATTCGGGCCAAGCATCGATCGCCAGTGGCGAAAGCTATACGCGCGACGGATTTCTGGTCACGCTGCCGCTACAGGCCGGTCTTTCGGTTGGCGACTACTCGATCGTTGTCGTCACTGACGCAACCGATCGCCAACCAGAGGCCGACGAGACCAACAACTCGGTCATCACAACCAACTCGATCAACCTGCAGTTTCCCCCGCTGCCCGACCTGCAGGTTGAAAATGCGACCGCCACGCCGGATCCCGCCATTGCCGGTTCGGACGTCACCGTTCGCTGGCAAACCGTCAACAACGGTGACACCGCGGTTGCGGACGGTTTCAACGAGACCGTTCGCGTCGTCAACCTCTCGACCGGACAGACGCTGTTGGAAACCCCCATCGCGCTCATTCCCGACGTCGGTGACCCGATCGAGTCGGGCGAAGCGGTCGATCGCGAGTTCACATTCACGCTTCCTGATGGCCCCGCCGGAGCGGGCAACCTGACGGTCGTGATCACGACCGACTCGGACGATCAGGTCATCGAGAGCTTTTCGGGGAACGTTCCGGAAACCAACAACACGGCCACGGTCAGTCTCAATTCAACACTGCCCCCCTACCCTGATCTGATCGTCGATGGGGTATCGCTATCGGAGACATCGCTGCAGAGCGGAGAACCGCTGATGGTCAACTGGACCATTCTCAATACCGGCACTTCCGAGGCCGCCGGCGATTTCGTTCAACGTCTACGTTTGATTCACCGCGACAGCGGCAATGTGCTGGCCGAATCATCGGTTGCCTACTCGGCCGCGGTCGACGGGGCGATCGAAGCCAGTGGCAGTCGGCCGCAAAGCGTCAGCATGACGGTCCCAGACGGGTCGGAAAGTGTCGGCACGGTCGACGTCGAAGTCTTCGTCGACTCGCTGGACCAAATCTTCGAGTACAACGCCGCTGGCAATGCGGAGACGAACAACGCCGCCTCCGCTCCACTGAGCGTAATCCTAGCGCCCTATGCGGACCTTTCCGTATCGGAGGTGGTCGCTCCGGTGCAAACCATTGCGGATCCGGCAACCATCACCGTTAGCTACCGCGTGGACAATGTTGGTGAGCTGGCCGCACAAAGTGATGACTGGATCGACGCCGTCGTCGCCTCACGTGACGATGTGTTCGGGAATAGCGATGATCGTGTGCTGGCCACGTTTGCGCGGACGCAAACCTTAGCGGTCGACGGCTTCTACGAGGCAAGTGAATCATTTCAGCTGCCGCCGGCGTTCACTGGCCGCTACGTGCTATTCGTGCAGGCCGACGCGGGCGGCGCGGTCTTTGAAGACGGACGATTGGCCAACAACGCCGATCGTTCACCCGACGTCTTTGACGTGATGCCGATCCCGTACGCCGATCTGGTTATCACAGACGTGACACCCGCGCCAACAGGTGCCAGTGGCCAGCCGCTGGAATTGTCTTGGACGGTGCAGAACCAGGGGATCGGTCTGACCAACCGGGCCAACTGGAACGATCTGGTCTACGTCACCGATGACCCGACGGGACAGACGGGACGCCGGTTTTTGGGCAGTTTCGCCCACCTGGGTCAATTGGCCGTCGACGACCAGTACAGCCGGACCGTCATGGTGACGCTTCCCAATGGACTGTCGGGTCAGCAGTACTTTGTCGTGCAAACAGGTGGCCCCTTTGAGTTCATCTACACCGACAACAATACGACGGTCAGCGGTCCGGTCGATGTGACGTTCAGTGATCCACCCGACCTGGTCGTCACCGACATCGACGCGCCGACGCTGGATGTGTTGGAAGGAACTTTGATCGACATCGGTTGGACCGTCAGGAATGATGGTGCGGGTGACGCCGAAGGATCGTGGGAAGACCGGCTGTACTTGCGAAAGGTCGGTGAGCCCAACGCACCGGTGATCTCACTGGGCACCTACCGCTACCAAGGCCCACTCCCCGCCGGACAAACCTACACACGTCGTGAGCAGGTACGACTTCCCGTCCGGACCTTCGGCCTGTACGAAGCGGTCGTGGTCACGAACTTCAATGGCGAGTTATTCGAGCATACGTTCGGTGACAACAATCAATTGGTCGATGACACGCAGATCCCCATTACGGTGCGGCCGCGACCTGACCTGCAGGTCATCAGCATCAATGCGCCCGATGAGGTGGATCCGGGTCAGACGATTGCGCTGGAGTTCACGGTCACCAACCAGGGCTCCGTCGCCACCACCGTTCCCAACTGGCAAGACCGAGCCTATCTGTCGCTGGATCCGGTCATCTCCAGCGACGACGTACTGATCGCGACGCTGTCGAATCAGTCAGCGCTCGAGTCAGGTCAATCGTACTTCACCCAAACTGAATCAGCGGTCGTCCCGCTTCGGTTCCGTGGGACGGTCTATCTGATCGTTCAGACGGACGCAGGCGGCGCCATGGAAGAGTGGCCCAACGACGGCAACAATACCGCGTACCGCGAGCTGTACGTGACTCCTCAGCCACTGCCCGACTTGGTGACCGGCGACGTGGTCGCACCGACGCAGGCGATCGAGGGTGCTGAGATCGAGGTTCGATATACGGTCAGCAACTTTGGGCCAGGAACGACGCCGGTCGAAAACTGGACCGACACCGTCTGGCTGACACGGGACAGGAATCGCCCGCATCCCGGCCAGGGTGATTTCCTGCTGAGATCGCTTTCCCATAGCGGCACACTGGTGACCCAAGCCGGCTATGACGTCGTCACGCGAGTGACGCTGCCAACCGGACTGGAGTCGGGGACGTATTACATCACGCCTTGGACCGACCCGTATGCGGTAGTGTTGGAGGACACGCTGGCGATCAATGTCAATCCGGACGATCCGACCGAGATCGACAACAACAATTACAAGGCTCGGGCGATCGACATCATCGCCCTGAATATCCCGGATCCTGACTTGACGGTAGAGGAAATCGTCGTTGATCCCGTTGGCACCGGCGGCGAGACGTACAGCGTCCAGTATCGCGTCGCCAACATTGGGCTTGGCGATGCCAACGGCAGTTGGATCGATCAGGTTTGGCTGACCGATGATCCAGATGGTCCAGTCAATTCATCGACGTCGATGCTGTTGAGGGAGTTTCCCCGCAGCGGCGTTCCCAATCGCTCCAGCTACGACGAAGCGTTTGAGATCACGCTCTCTCCTTCGGCGATCGGCAGCCACGTGGTGGTGGTGACCGACTATCGGAACACGCTAGGCGAAACCGACGAAGACAACAACGACTTGACCGTGGAGAGCGTCGTAACACCGCGTGCCGCCGACCTCCAAGTCACCGACATTCAGGTCTCGACCGGAGCACGCAGCGGTGAAGAAGTCACGGTGACCTACACCGTCGAAAACACTGGAGACCAACCGGTTTGGACAGGCACGCAGTACTGGACGGACCATGTCTGGATCTCCGCCGACGTCCAGTTCATCCGGTCGCGATCGTCCTATCTGGGACAGGCGATTCATAGCAACACGAACACGCTGCAGCCTGGCGAATCCTACACGCAGTCGGTGACCGGTTTCCTGCCCGAAGGGATCGAGGGCGAATTCTTTGCCTACATTCATCCCAACACGAACGTCAGCACGCGAGACAACCAGCTGCGGACGGTTTCGACGGCGTGGTGGCCGGCCGACACCGGCACCAACCAGACCTGGCTCGATACGTTCTATCGCAGTGTCTACGAAGACCCGTTCAACAACGTGGTGGGCGAAAAGTTCGACGTCGAGTACTTCGAGGCCGACCTGGTGCCCAGCGCTCTGAGCATCCCCTCCGGTCTGACTTCGGGACAAACGGTCGACATCAACTATCGGGTTACCAACGCAGGCACTCGAGCGACGCGTCTTCCCCACTGGGTTGATCGAGTGTTCCTTTCGCGGGACGATTCGCTGGACCGGTTCGACACCCAGATCGGAGTGTTCCAGACATCATCGATCGACGACTTTGAAGGCTTAGAAGTCGGCGAGTTCTACGACGCAATCGCTTCGATTCGAATCCCTGATGGGATCGAGGGTGAGTTTAACCTGCTGGTCATCAGCGACTCTCCTGCTGGCGAATACCGCCGCATCTTTAGCGACATCGGGTTCCGGAACTTCGGCGTTCGGTTCGACGACCCACGCCGTCTGCCCGATGATGATCGACTGTTCGAGGCCCAGCGTCTGCTTGCACGCGGACGAATCTTGGAGTACCAGCAGGAGGGAAACAACACGATCCAGCAGCCGGTTGACGTCACGCTGGCGGCGGTCCCCGACCTGCAAGTCACGGCGTTGGATGCGCCCCAGCGGGTGCGTGCGGGACAACCCTTCGACGTCGAATACACCGTCACGAACCTGGGTGGTAGGACACCACCAGCTCAGGCGGCTTGGACCGACTTGGTCTATCTGTCGCGGGATGAATTTCTGGACCTACGCAGCGACCGCTATTTGGGGCAAATCCCGCATGGTACGGGTCTGACGGCAGGCGACAGCTACACCGTGACCGAGAGCTTCACGGCGCCGAGTGGATTCGCCGACGAGACGGAAGAGTATTACGTCTTTGTGATCACCGATCCGCCACGATATCGACCACAGGGTGACGTGTTTGAGCTGGATCAAGAGAACAACAACAGCCGACGCACGCCCGATCCGATCGTAATCGAGTTACCTCCACCAACCGATCTGCAGGTTGTCAGCGTCAGCCCACCCACCGCCGCTCAATCGGGCGATGCGGTCTCGATCAGCTACACGGTGCGAAACGAGAGCGACACGGAACCTGCCATCGGTACCTGGTCTGACACGCTGTACCTGTCGGCCGATGGCGTCTGGGACCTGGGAGACGTGCCACTGGGACGAGTCAGCTTCAGCGGGTCCCTGGCACCCGGCGAAGACTACACGCAAACACTGGAGACCCGACTGCCGCCCGCGATTCCGGGACAGTACCGAGTGATCGTCCGCACAGACATCTTCAACCAGGTCTATGAACGCGAGTTCGACGCAAACAACACGCTTCCGTCCGCTGAGACTCTGGATGTCACCGTTCCAGCGCTGGAACTGGACAAACCGCTGACAACAACGCTCTCGACCGGTCAGACACGACTGTTCGAACTGGAGGTCCCTTTCGACCAAACGCTGCAGGTCACTCTGTCGACCGATGCGGAAGACGCGTCCAACGAACTCTTCATCCGATACGATGCCGCGCCGACAATCGCAGCGTTCGACGCCGCCTACGAGGGTGGACTGGCCAGCGAGTTGCGGGCGGTGATCCCCAGCACCCAGCCGGGCAAGTACTACGTGCTGATTCGCGGCTTCAGCCAACCCGCTGATGACACCCCCGTCACGCTACTGGCCAAGTTATTGCCTTTGGCGATCACTGACATCAACACCGATGTGGGTGGCGACTCGAAGTACGTGACCACCACGATCGAAGGCGCGCGGTTCCATCCCGATGCGGCGGTCAAATTGGTGCGTCCCGGCTTCGCCGAGTTCGTTCCGGCGGCCTACGAGGTGATCGACAGCACGAAGATCATTGCCACGTTCGACTTCACCGACGCAACGCACGGGCTGTATGACGTGGTCGTGACCAACCCCGGTGATGAGACCGCCACGGTGCCCTACCGGTTCCTGATTGAGCAGGCGATTACACCGGATGTGACGATCGGCGTCGGTGGCCCCCGCGCGATCCTGGCGGGCGACGTTGGCACTTACAGTGTCGCACTGCAAAGCATCTCGAACCTCGACACGCCCTACGTTCACTTCACGGTTGGTATCCCAGAGATGCTGACGAACGAGTTTGTCTACGACTTGCCCTTTGTCCGATTTGATTCCAACGTTCGCGGCGCTCCCGACGGTCGGGACGACATCCCCTGGGCCGAGATCAATTCGTCAGTCAATGCGGATCCGCACTCGGGCAGCGTGTCCGCACCTGGCTACTTGTTCGATAGCGATGCCAACGGATTCACCGGATTCAGCTTCAATCTGTCGACTTACCCGGGGCTGCAGGAGTTGCACGATCGGGCCTGGGAAGAATTGGTCGCGATCATCTACGCCGAATTCCCTGAGCTGGAAGAAGAAGGGACCTTGGACGACGGTCCGGACGGACTGGATGAGATCTACGACGGCCTGACCGAGTTGTACAACCAGCTTGCAGCGGTGCCTGGCGAGTGCGAGATCCCATTCATCCCGTTCCGTTTCCATCTGACCGCCGCCGCAACGGCGATGACTCGAGACGAATTCATCACCCATGCGTTGGGCGAAGCCGAAACACTGCGACAGGCAATCATTGACGACGACAGCACCGTCAACGCGGCGTTGCTGACGCTGGCTGCCGATCGAGACAACTGGGGAGACCTTTTCCTGGCTGCCTTGGAGGAGGGAGGCCTGCTTCGCGAAGAAGACGACATCCCGCCCATTCGCGAACGGGAAAAGATTGTCAGCACAATGGCGACGCTCGCGACCGGCATCTTGATCGGCCCGACCGGAGAAGAGATTCGAACTTCGGGAAGCTTGCTCGATTTCTTTGATGACATTCGCCGTTGGTACGGACACGATCCCGGCGTGATGGGCGATGTTGAGTTCTACGATCCGCGTACCAGCGACTGCTTTGACGGTTCGATTCCGGTGCCGGAGATCTCCACACTGGACGACTACGATCTGGGCCTGAGCACACCCACGCACTTCGAATCGTTCCGCGTGTATGTGCCGTGGATAGCGTTCGAAGACCGAGGCGCCGGATTGCCGGCCGACTTCCAGATCAATGGTCCGGCTCCGGTCGACAGAGACGAATTTGCTGGGCTGGATCTAACGCAGTTCCTGGATCCGGATGCCGTGGCTGGGCTTGCGTCGATGACCGGACCGCAAACGGTGGACACGCAAGGCTGGTTGCCGCTGGGACAGCGTCTGCCCTACAGCGTCAACTTCGTCAACGCGCCTGACGCTTCGCGTCATGTGCAAGAAGTTCGCGTCGTCACCCAGTTGGATGAAGACCTGGACATCTACTCGTTCCGACTTGGCGACCTGAAGATCGGCAAGATCGATGTCAACATTCCGAATGACCGAGCGTTGTTCCAGGGCGAGTTCGACTTCAGCGAGACCGAAGGCTTCAACCTGCGCATCAGTGCGGGCGTCGATCAGTCGTCGCGTGAAGCCACTTGGCTGATCCAAGCGATCGACCCACTGACGGGCGAACTGCTACAAGATGAAACCCGCGGGATTCTGGCTCCCAACAATGCTCAGGGCCATGGCGAAGCGTTTGTCAGCTACACGATCTTGCCCGACGACACTCAGGTGCAAACCGGTGATGAAGTCTCTGCGGACGCTCAGGTTTTGTTCAACAGTGCCCCGCCGGAACAAACGCCGACGATCAGTCAGCCGATTGACACGATCGCTCCAGGCACAACGCTGACCGTGGCGACGGTCGCGGGCCAAACTGACAACTACACCATCGACTGGTCCGTTGCCGACGACGCGGACGGATCGGGATTCCGGCACGTCACGTTGTACGTAGCGACCGATGGCGGTGATTACCAAATTTGGCAACGTCAACTCACCGATCCGATTGGTTCGGCAGTCTATGAAGGGTCGCCGGGCAAGGCCTATCAGTTTCTCGCGCTAGCGACCGACGTGGCCGGCAACCAAGAGACTCCGGGCGTCGGCATCACCGCTCAGCCAGATGGCACCAGCGTCAATCTGGGTGCTCCGCAAACGGTCCCCGACACCACGCCACCCAACTTCGGTATCCCGCCTGAGCCATCACCGCAGCCGTCCACCAACCCGCTATTCACAACGGCCGAAGCCCTGATTCCGGCGGCCGAAGTGATCTTCAATCCCAGCGAGTTTGACGAGGTACTGCGGCCGTTCGTGGCTGGTGCGTTCGTGACCGGCATTGAGCAGAGCAACGCTGAGATCGGACCGATGGCGATCGTCGAAACGCCTGAAGGGGACGTGATCGTCAGCGGCGGACAGAGCCGCAGTTCGCTGTTCCGATTCGATTCCACGGGTGGCGAAGCGCTCAATCCTTGGGCGCAACTCCCCTACCCCGTCTTCAATCTCGCCTTCGACGCCGATGGCCGGTTGTGGGCGACGACCGGCGGTGGACCGCTGCTGCAGTTGGACCCGGACACGGGCGGAATCGTTGCCGAGCATGGCGATGGAATCACGATGGCGATGGCGGTCCACCCCGACACGGGCGAGATCTACCTTGCCTCGGGGGCTGTTTGGTCAGGGGGCGTCAACGGGCAGTACGGTGGGGCCGGCGGGGTACAAGTATTTGATCCGGAGACCGAAAC
>JBCCUO010000032.1:0-11440 GCA_039196805.1 Planctomycetota bacterium
AAGCCACGTTCGTTGCTCGCAGCATCGACGCGCATGTCAAACACCTGGGAGAAACCTTGAAAGCGGCTGCCGCTCATAAGGGCACGTCTTTGGTCGAGGTCTATCAGAACTGTAACGTCTTCAACGACGGCGCGATGGCCTACGCGCAAGAACGTAAGCAGCGGGCTGAAAACGTGGTGGAGCTGGAACATGGCAAGCCGCTGATCTTCGGGACGAATTCCGACAAGGGCATTCGCTTGACCGGCAATCACCTGGAGATCGTCAACACGGCCGACGTTGCCGTCGATGACTTGCTGATTCACGACGCGCACGAACCCAATCCAGCCATTCAAATGATGCTGGCTCGAATGAGCTATCCGGAGATGCCCGAGCCGATCGGCGTCCTGAGAGCCGTCGAGGGAGTGGCCACCTACGACGACCAGATCAATGAACAGGTGGAACGAGCAACGACGGCCAAGGGTCCCGGCGATCTGAAGGATCTCTTCCACGCTGGCGACACTTGGGACGTCGCCTGACACCTAGGACGTCGCCCTAGCCCTTCGAAATGGGAACGGAACCAGGCGTCGCCAGCGCTCGATGCGGTTCGTTAGTCGTTGGCGACGTCATCGATGCAATGGCACACCAGCGGGACGGATTCCGCTACCATTTTTCGCGTCAACTGTCTGCAATAAGGGAATTCTCATGCCACGCGGAAAGACGTACAGCAATGTGACCGCAGCGATCGGCGACACGCCGATGGTGCAAATCAATCGCCTGGTCGATTCGGGCAACGCCACCGTGTTTGCCAAGTGCGAGTTCTTCCAGCCGCTCAATAGCGTCAAAGATCGAATCGGCGTGGCGATGATCGAAGCCGGTGAGCGGGATGGCAAGATCACCGCGGGAACCCACGTCATCGAACCCACCAGCGGGAACACGGGCATCGCGCTGGCCTTTGTCTGTGCCGCCAAGGGCTACAAGCTGACCTTGACCATGCCGGAGTCGATGTCAGTCGAGCGTCGGGCACTGCTTAGGGCAATGGGCGCCAATTTGGTGCTCACGCCGGCTGGCGACGGGATGAAAGGTGCGATCAACCAAGCGCAAGAACTGGTGGACCAAGACGAAAACGCCTTCATGCCACAGCAGTTTGAGAACCCGGCCAACCCGGCGATTCATGAAGCGACGACGGGCCCCGAGATTTGGGAAGACAGCAACCAACAGATCGACGTCATCGTTGCTGGCGTCGGGACGGGTGGCACGATCACGGGCAGCGCCCGTTTCCTCAAACGCATGAACCCGAACTTCAAGGCGATCGCTGTCGAGCCGGTTCATAGTCCGGTCATCAGTGGCGGATCACCCGGAAAACACCGCATTCAGGGGATTGGCGCCGGGTTTGTGCCCCGGAACTTGGACACGTCGATCGTGGATGAGGTCATCAAGGTCGACGATGAAGCCGCCTTTGAGTGGGGACGAAAGCTAGCGAAGGAAGAGGGAATCGTTGGCGGCATCAGCAGCGGTGCCAACATGTGGGCCGCCGCCCAGATCGCCGCGCGCCCGGAGATGAAGGGCAAGCGAATCGTCACGATCATGTGCAGCTTGGGTGAACGCTACCTAAGTACACCACTCTTCGGCGATCTGGGAATGTAAGTCGGTTGGGAGCGATTAGCGATCAGCTGTTAGCTGTTAGCGAACCCCACAAGACACCCTCCCGCTCGCGGGAGTGTCGGACGCAGTAGCGGCCGGGGAGGGCAAGACGCTACCTCATTCCCTTGTTTCACCAAGGGACGCAATGCGCCGGCGGCTCCACCGCCAAATCGCGCCGCTATCGGCAGTCAGCGATTAGCGATTACCCGTCAGCGGGCCAGAGATAGCCTTAGTTGGCAGTCGAGCTAAATACAAACGACACTGACTTGCAGTGCGTGAAGAGTCGATGACGAGCACCGCCGCGCTGAGCACGAGCACCGCTTTGCTGAGCACGGGCGCGGACGAATCGACGTACCCTCGTTCCATGACTCCGCCAGCAATAGTCGCTGGTCGCTTCTTCCCCCTGCCGGCCCAACGGGCCAGTCGTTTGCCTTGGATGGCGTGCCCGACGGTTGCAACGGGCCGGGCTTTGGCCCTGATGAATCTTGGGTTACAGACAGTCGCAGCCCTGCTGGCTGGGCTAGGCAATCGGCGGGCCGTTGGCCCTGAATCCCTCGTCCCATCTTTCTGTTCCCCATCTTTCTGCCTCCCCTCTTCCCGCCACACTCCTCAGTTTTCTGTCGTCTAATATTTTGTCAGTCACCCCACGCACCGGCGGTGATTGGCTGATCACAACTCTGGATCGACCGTTCTTGCCAGGTCGGGCTCGGCAAACTGGGGCTCGATTCGCTCCAGCACCACGAGACACATGTCATCGAACTGGGACGCTTTTCCGATGTGGTCGAACACGCGTTCCACAATCCGATCTTTGATGATTTCTGCATCCCCACCCTCGGCCGTCAGTTTTCGGATCGGATCGATCCCGAACTCTTCATCGTGGACGTCCATCGCTTCGTTGACGCCGTCGGTGTAGAGAATGGCGACGTCACCTACCTGAACCGGCACCTGGACGGCCTGGTAGTCCATGCCCTCCATAATCGCGATGGGAAGCCCCGACTCTTCTTGCCCCGGTTCGCAAACCTCTCCATCGCCGCACCGTCTGATGATTGGCGGCATGTGGCCCGCGTTGACAATCGTCATCATGTCCTTCTCGGAATCGATCACGACCATCAAGAAAGTCACGAATCGTTCGACATGCAGGTCACTCATCCGGTCGTTGAGACGTGCGATCGCACGGGCCACGTCGGGATCGCTAGCCAAACAGAACCTAGTTTCGGCAGACAGCTTGGCCATGTACATCGCCGCGGCGACGCCATGGCCGACCACATCGGCAACCACGATCGCAATCCGATCACCCGGTAAGTGGATGTAGTCGTAGTAGTCACCACCGATGTGGTTGGCAGCCTTATAGAAGCTTGCCACGCGGTAGAATGGCGTGCTGGGAGGCTCTTGCGGCAAGAAGGCTCGTTGCACGTCGGTCGCCAACTTCAAGTCTTGCTCCACTTCGCGCTGCTGGAGCGCTTGCTCGTGAAGGCGAGCGTTGTTGATCACGGCACCTGCCTGAGCAGCCACGCCGCTCAACAGGTCCACGTCTTCCTCGCGAAATTGACCGTGGCCACGAGTGGAATCGATCTGCAGAGCACCGATCGCGTTGCCATCACCATCGTGCAGTGGAGCGCAGATCATCGATCGGATCGAAAAGTCGGCAATCGACTCGGCACTGTTGAATCGACTGTCGTCCATCGCATCGAGCGACAGAATCGAATCCCCGCTTTCCATCACCTTGCGAATGATCGTGCGGCTGATGCGAACCGTCTCGGTTTCACTCTGTTCGCGTCGTAGCTTGACCCAGGTCGGGATCAGATTGTCGTCGTCATCTTGCATCACGACAAAGCCGCGGTCGGCCGCCGGAAAGATGTCAAACAGGCTCTCCAAAACCTTCGGCAAGACCTCGTCCAGCGACAACGCGCCCGTCAGCCTGCGATTGATTTCCGTCAGCGCCGCCAGCTTGGCTTCGGGCGTCGCGTTCATCTTTAGGCCCTGGCCGGTCGACGCGTACTCGACCTGAGGAGCAAAGGGGGTGGACGTTTCTTGTTCGTCGACCATCACGATTCCGAAATTGGAACCGTCAAAACTCATGCTGGACCCTCCATCCATGAAGGCCGGGACCTCGTCATGGTGGTAGATCAGTTCGATGTCGCTGATCCGGATCCGGTCCCCTTCCCGCAAAACGTGCGGCGATGACAGCAAACGGCCGTTGACAAATGTTCCGTTACGGCTGCCCGCGTCCTCGGCCAAGACGTCGTTTCCCTGCATCCGCAGCCGCGCATGCAGTCGACTGACGGCACCCGCCTCGACCACAATGTCACAATCCGGATGACGTCCGATGCTCATTTCCTCCTGATCGATCTCGAAACGCGATGACGTGCCGGACGATTCGACGGTCGAGAGAAAGGCCATGAATGGGATCTGCGGAGTCGATTGCTGGGGAGGACAGTTGGGCCCGATTGTAGATCTTGCCCCGCGGATGCTCCAGCACGAGCCCTCAGGCGGGTCGAGCCGATTCGTGTCCGAAGCCAGAGTCGCCCACCGCTCCCCCAGACGTCGCGTTTCTCGTACAGCGCCACGATCACGGCGAGGTCGGCGACAATGTAGCCGCCCTA
This sequence comes from Planctomycetota bacterium, assembly GCA_039196805.1. Lineage (GTDB taxonomy): Bacteria > Planctomycetota > Planctomycetia > Pirellulales > Pirellulaceae > JBCCUO01. The sequence goes on from JBCCUO010000032.1 coordinate 4,224, forward strand.
GTCCGAAAGCGAGGCTGAGAAGCGGTAGGCGATTCTTCCGCGCCCCTGCTCACCAACGCGCTGCTCGTGCTCAGCAAAGCGGTGCTCGTCATCGACTCGACTGGCCAACCGCCACCAGCTTCTTCTTGCTGACCGCTGACAGCTGATCGCTCACCGCTGAACGCCGGCCGCCATCCGTCAGCCTCAAAGAACCTCTGGGCGGTTCTGGCAATTTATGCCGGTTGTATCGCTTCTAACGATTTTTCGGATTCTTCCGATTTTGTTTTGATGAGACGTCACAAACTGGTCGATATCGCTGGTGTTGCTCTCCGTCATTGCCGAGAGGCCACCGGCTGGTGCGGTACGGCGAAAGGGCAGTCCAGGGGGGACAACTGTTGTGCAAGGTGTGAAACGCACGCTCTGCTCAACTTCCGAATACCGCCATGCCCAATCGAATGTTGGTGATTCCCGTGCGCACTGTCCGTCCAATCCTGATTGGCCTTGTTGCTGTGATGGCGACACTGGCTGCCAGCCACCTGGCCCAGGCACAGACCTATCGAAAGCAAACTCGATCCGCTGAAAAGTCGGCTCGGGCGGCCTGGCGACCTGTACGCCAAGCGAAATCAGTCCAGCCCATGGACCTCCCCACGCCGGAACCCGATCTGGCAGACTCGCAGATCCTCGCCACCGGATCGAGTGACCGAGTCCGCCAGGTAGACCACGTGGTCGATCCGATGCCACCCCTGTCCGGCTCGATCATCGAGCCGCAGCCGGCGCCGCTCGATGGCCAGATCGTGTTGGCACCCGTGCACGACGATTCGTGTGACGCCATGTTGAGCGGCGGAGCGTGCGGTTGCGGAGCCTGCGACTCGGGAGGCTGCGATTCGATTGGTTGTGATGGCGGATGCGGCAGCGGAACCTGCTGCGGCGAATTGTGCAGCCCCAACGCATGGCGTCCCTGCGTGACCTTCTGCATGCCACAAGACGGCTGGTTTTCCGCAGAGTACTTGCTGTGGACACAAGATGGCATGTCCCTTCCCCCGCTGGTCACCAGCAGCACTGGAACTGTGGATCGCGTGGACGCAGGCGTCTTGGGTCGATCATCCACGGTCGTCTTGTTCGGTGGCGACGAAATCTTGGACGACACCTTTGATGGAGCCCGGCTTCGCTTCGGCGTCTGGCTGGATAACTGCCATCGCTGGGGTGTCGGAGCAGAATGGTTCGGCTTGAGCGAAGAGTCAGAAAACTTCAGCCAGACCAGTTCCGGCTCGCCGATCTTGGCTCGCCCTTTCCGCAATACCACCAATCAAAGTCTGGAAGACTCGGAATTGGTTGCCTTCCCGGGCGTGGTTTCTGGAACCGTTGCGGTCAACGCAACCAGTGAACTGGATGGATGGGGCGTTCACTTTCGACGATTCCGACAAGCCGACGAAGGTTGCAGCCGTTGGTTCTTCTGTGGGTGCCCAGAACACTTCTGCAGCCGAACCGAAACGATGTTTGGCTATCGCGGCCTCGAACTACAGGAACGCGTCGCGATCACTGAAAACCTGGTCAGTACCGATACCAGCAACCCTGGATCGTTTGACATCTTGGACCAATTCGACACGCGGAACCAGTTCAACGGCATCGACCTGGGCTGGACGAACCGTCGAGTCCGAGGCTTCTGGAACTTTGACACGTCGATTCGTTTGGCCCTAGGGAACACGAACCAAACTGTGACGATCAACGGCAACACGACGATCACTGACCCCAACTCAACGCCCACCGTGCAATCGCACTCCGGCGGCCTGCTCGCCCAAACGTCCAACATCGGGACCTACGAACAAGATGAATTCACGGTCGTCCCGGAGCTGAACTTTGGAATCGGCTACCAGCTTACGGACAACCTCAAGGCGACCTTCGGATACACGTTCATCTACTGGTCCAACGTCGTCCGTCCGGGCGAGCACATTTCGCGATTCCTGAACACGGAACTTTTGCCGCCTCCGATCGATCCCATCACGGGAGCCCAATTGCCTGAGTTCGAGTTTGACACGACGGACTATTGGGCACAGGGCGTCAGTTTTGGTGCTGAGTACCGGTGGTAATCTGTATCAATTGTAAGATCGGAAATTGCCTGGTCGTCGAAATTGGCCGACCCGGAAGAGAGTCCCCGCCTTCCCTAGTCCGATAAGAACTTTGCCCGGCGGAGAGACTCCGTCTGACGCGATTGATGTGTCCTGAATCGACGCACAATCTGAATCCCCCCAATCACCTCCATCGACTTTGGCTCAAGAGAGCCGAAGTCGGCAGCCTGCTGCTCTCGGTCACGATGTCTCCTTCGCGGGTAGGCGAGCGACACGTCCCCTCAGCACGCTGGTCCGTTCATAGGAATTGTCACGATGGTTTGGCGACGCTTGTTCCGACGTTCAGCAAATCAACGCGTGTCCGATGCGCGACGGCAGCGATCACGCCAGCGAAGGCGACTCCTTTTTCAGCAGCTGGATCGTCGTGAGGTTTTGGCGTCCAACATCGGGGCCGTTGCTGGAGTCGCATTCGTCGACCAAGCGGGCGACGGCCTGACTGGAGACGACCCGCGTCTGGAGGGGATCACCGTTCAGTTGTTCCAAGACACGAACACGAACGGCACGTTTGATTCCGGCACTGATGCGCTGATTGGCACCGACACCACTGCCACATCCGCAGACCCCGAGCCTGGCGAGTACCGCTTTGACTCTCTCGCACCTGGTGACTACTTCGTCGTCCAGGCCGCGCAGGCCGGACTTGTATCCCCCGATCCAATTCTTGTCAGTGTCGTCGACGACGATGGCACGCAAGTCGCCGTCATTGATGACTACACGCTGACTAGCCAAAACGCCACTGCGGACGGAACGACAACCACAGTCAGCAGTTCATCGGCTGCACCCGAAGCACTGGGTGGCAACCGTGATATCCAGGCGACTCAGACCGGCGGCGGCAGCACGCTGGAAATCCAAGTTGACGCGACGACTGACCTACTAAGCGTCTCGGCCGGAGCGGGCACGACCGGCGAAGCCTTGATTCAGTACGACGGCGCCGACGGAACGATCACGTTGGACCCAGATGGTCTCTCTGGCGTCAGCCTTACCGGCCAAGCGGTGCTGCCTGCCAACGCATCCTTCGTCGTTCAGTCGTTCGCCGACATCGCCGGTGCCACAGTTGAAGTACGTGTCTTTACCGATGCGACCAACTTTTCCACCAGCACGTTCAACATTCCTGCCAACACTAGCGTTCAAGAAACGCTTTTGCCCATGAGCAGCTTCAGTGTTGGCGGCGGCACGGGTGCGGACTTCAACAGCGTGGGAGCCATCGAGGTTGAAGTCACGTCGGCAGCGAACGTCGACTCGTTCGTGTCCATCGTTGAAACGATTGTGCCAACCGTTGTCACGCAGGGTCTGGCCAACACGCAACAAATGACGCTCGGTGGCGAACTGTTCCTGGACAACGGCCCCAACGCTGGCGAGCAGAATAATGGTAGTCGGGATGCCAGCGAAGCCGGCGTTGCCACGGGTACGGCCGTCGACCTCTATCAGGTCAACGGACCAACCGACACGGTCAACCCCGGTACCGATACCCCAATTGCGTCGACAACGACCGGTGCCAACGGCGCCTACAGTTTCCCCAACTTGGACCCGGGCAACTACGTGGTCGTGATCCCGGATTCCAACTTCACCGGCGGCGGTAACTTGGTCGGGCACGGGACCAGCACTGGCAATGATCCCGCTAGCGATCCGGATGACAACGTCGATGGCGACGACAACGGCTTGGATCAAGCTGGATTAGGAGTGGTTGCTCAGGCGATTACGCTGGTTTCCAACAACGAACCGATCAACGATGGCGACACCGACGCCAACACGAATAACACCGTCGACTTTGGATTGATCCCAGAAGTTGACTTAGATATCACCAAAACGATCAACACCGCGCTCAGCGATGACTTTGCCGGCGGAACGGTCGTGTTCGACATCACTGTGCTCAATAACGGACCGCTGGATGCCACCAGTGTTGAGGTTGAAGACGTCATTCCTGCTGGTTTGACCTTTGACGCGACCAGCAGCAACTTTAACGGCTTCACTCCCAGCGTCGTTGGGTCCACCGTGACGGTCGACGTTGGCACGATCATCGCAACGAACAGCGCCACGTTCCAAATCGCCGCAACCATTGATGCAGGTCAGACGGCCGACGTCACCAACACGGCGACGGTCAGCACCGACGATCAGGTCGATACCGATGGCTCCAATGACAGCAGCAGCGTCGTGGTCGACCTTCAAGAGGCGGATCTCGCCATCGTGAAGTCCGACGGCGGTGCCGGAGTCAACGCGGGCGGTCAGTTGACGTACACGCTGACCGTGACCAACAACGGTCCCGATGCCGCTGCCGGCGTTCAGGCGTTTGACACGCTTGATGCTGACTTGACCTTCGTCTCGGGCAACGTAGGTGGAAACGCCACGCTGGTCAGCTTTGACTCGGGCACACGTGTCGTCACCGCCAACATCGGCGCTTTGGCCAGCGGGACATCGGCCACTGTGGAGATTGTCGTCGACGTGGCAACCGGTGCGACGTCACCACTTGCGAACACGGCGACCGTCCAATCGTCCCCCGATACCGATCCAGATGCGTCGGACAATTCGTCATCGGTCAATACGACGGTGGCTCAGGCGGTCGACGTCGAGATTAGCAAGCAGATTTCGACGACCGGGCCGATTGCTGGTGGAGCAGCGTTCACGTACACCGTAACGGTGGAAAACAATGGTCCCAGCAATGCTGTGGATGTGGAGGTCACCGACGACTTGGATGACTTCCTGACCTTGGTCAACGGCAGCTTCAACGACAACGGCTCTGGCACCACCATCTCGCAAGACGGCACAGACCCGACGCTTCTGACGTTTGACGTTGGCACGCTGGCCCCCGGTGCAGCGAACGCAGTCACATTCAGCTTCGACGTGACTCTCGATGCAGCAGCAACGGGCACGCTCAGCAACACCGCGTCCGTCACGACCACCAGCAACGATACTGACAACACCAACGACAGCGCGACGGTCAACGCCACGATCAGCCGGGACGTCACACTCGGAATCACCAAAGCCGTCAACGTAACCACGGCAACGCCGGGTGCCTTCGTGACCGGGACGCCACAGCTGGAGTACACCCTCACGGTCTCCAACACGGGCACCAGTGACGCCTTGAATGTTCAGGTCCTGGATGACTTCAACGACGACGTGACAGCGGGACGACTTCAGCCCACCGTAGTGTCGTCGGCCGATGGGACGGTGACCAACACGAACAACGTGGCGCAAATCGATTTCACGTCGATTCCAGCGGGCGAGTCGCGAACGATCACGATCACCGCCGATGTCCCGGCCGCGGGGACAGGAGACATTGTCAACAGTGCCACCGTCGATAGCGACGACACAGCCGTCACCACGTCCAACACCGTGACGACGACATTGGATCCACAGTACGACCTCGAAATCGACAAGACCGTCCAGGGTACAGCCACCAGCTTTGGCCCAGGCGACACGGTGACGTTCAACCTGGTCGTCTCGCACGATCTGAATGACGACGGCACCGAAACCGACAACGGGGAAAGCCCGTCGACCGCGACAGGTGTTGTCGTGACTGACACGCTTCCCACGGGCCTGACCTTTGTCTCGGCTACTTCGGGGGGCTCATCCGTGACACCCACTAGCACCACCGGCGGACAGATCGTCCTACCGGCGTTCGACCTGGCACCGGGTGCAACACGGACTCTGACCATCACGGCGACGGTTGACGATGACGCCGACGGCGCGCTAACAAACTCGGCCACGCTAGCAGCAGCGGATGACACGCAAGCGGACAACAACACCGACACGCAGGACATCACCGCGGTCCCCGAGGTCGATCTGACGATCACCAAATCCGTCGATTCCACCGAAGCCCAGACCGGGGCAACCCTGCAGTACACGGTAACGGTCACCAACAACGGACCTTCGCCGGCCGAAGGCGTCGAAGCGGTCGACACACTGCCAGCGGGTGTCACGTTCGTTAGCGGCGTTGGACCAGCCAATGAAGCACTCAGCGAGTCCGGAGGCACCGTGACCGTCGCGATCGGAACCATGGCCGCAAATACGTCGGCAACGTTCACGATTGACGTCACGATCGACAGCACCGCAACCGGCAACCTGGCTAACTCTGTGGCGGTCACGACGACCACCAGCGAACCAGTAACGAACAACAATCAGGCGTCAGCAACAACCACGGTCGACCCGGAAACGTCCACCATCGCCGGTACGGTGTACGTCGACACAAACGGAAACGGCACGCAGGATACCGGCGAAGACGGGATCGCAGGCGTCGAATTGGTGCTGAGTGGAACCGACTCGCTAGGCAATGCGGTCAGCCAGACACAGACGACCGATGCGAGCGGCAACTACCAATTCACATTGCTGCCTCAAGGCAGCTACACGATCACGCAAACTCAACCCGCCGGATTCCGCACCAGCGACGAAGTGGCAGGTACGGGAGCGACGAACGTCACATCAAATGACAATGTGTTCCAGTTCGACTTGGGGCAGGATGACGATGCCATCGACTTCGACTTCACCGAGTTGGCCGAAGCATTATCGAAAAGACGTTTCTTGGCTTCTTCTACGTGACATGAACTGAGCGGTGATTGAGGGGCCGACCCATCGGGAGCCGGTGTCAAAGTTCCGGGTCAGCCGAACCTCAATCATCAAGGCATGCTCAGCCACATCACGAGAATCCAAGCCTGGAAGCGTGAAACGCTCGGTCTTCGGGGGGAGACCGAGCGTTTTTTGTTACCTGTTACCTGTTAGCGAGAAGTAGCGATTGGCATTTAGCGGTTAGCGGTTTGGCCAGAAGGAAGAGCGACTACCAACGCACCACCTCCATCTTTCTGTCCCCATCCCCCCCGCCCCTCGCTCCCAATTTTTTGTCATCCAATTTTTTGTCAGCTCCTCCGCTCACCACCCTCCATCCCCACCCGCAATCCTTTTCCATTTTCCTGTTCCACATCTTCCTGTCTCCCTCTTCCCGGTTTCCTGTCATCCGACTTTCTTTCAGTACCGGCGTCTAGAGTCGCGACTTCGGCAGCTGGATTGGGTCCTGTTCCAACTCAAACTCGTCGCCCATCAATTCCTCGTCGCAACGTGGTCCAGCCTTGGTGTCGATGTCGATGCGATGACTCCAGATCGATTTCAAGACCCCCGTGTCATCAA
>JBCCUO010000033.1:0-11281 GCA_039196805.1 Planctomycetota bacterium
AACATGTCGTCCAACGCTCGTTGCATGTTCTCCCACAGTTGGTAACCCCAGGGCTTGATCACCATGCAGCCGCGGACCGGGGAACCCTCGGCCAAATCAGCGGCCTTGATGACCTGCTGATACCACTCCGGGTAGTCTTCTTCGCGAGTGGGCTGGATCGCTGTCTTGGGAGCCTTGGCCATGTTGTCGGTCTTGAAGTTGTGCGTTCAGGATCAATCAGCTCCCGATGGTACAAATCTCAACCCGACGCGTCAGCGAGGGATGGGGTTGTTAGCCTGCTGACCCTTCCCTGGCGCGCTGGGTGAATTGGGGATAGAGAGATCCCCACCGGCGTTATCGTCGCAGGTTCAGCAATTCGTCCAGCAACTGCTGACTGGTGGTGATCACCCGGCTGTTGCCTCGGTACTGAGTGCTGGCCAACACCAACTCGATCAAATCCTGGCCGATGTCGGTGTTACTCAGTTCCAACGCTCCGCCAATGATCGTACCGATCCCGTTTTCGCCCGGCCCGCCCTGAACGGGTAGCCCCGTGTTGATGCCTTCGGCATAGAGGTTCAATCCGCGGGCTTCCAGTCCGGCCGGGTTGGCGAATCGGGCCAGCTGAATCTGTCCCAGGTCTCGCGCGATCCCGTTGCTGAACACCCCTCGGATCGTGCCGTCTTCACCAACCACGAAGCTGTTCAGGACGCCCGGTTCGCTACCGTCCTGTCGCGTCGCAGCCAACGAGGCTTCCTGGGTGGCAAGACCGGAGACCAATGAGAAGTCCATGTCAAACTGCAACGGCGACACACTGGGAATCCCGCTTCGATTGACGGCGATGGTGTCGTTGGTGGAGTCGACGAAGTTGCCGTTTCCGTCAAATTGAATCAGTCCCGTGCCGACAGCGATGTTGGTGCCGCTGAGAGACTGGTTGTCTGGACTGTCCGCGTACCAACGATAAACAGTCGCCTCGTCCGAACGGCTTTCCAGTACCGCCGTAACGCGCACATTGATCGGCACACCCAGCGTGTCGTAAACGACGAAGTCGCTAGCGGCGCTTTGACCGGCCGCTTCTTGAGTGGTTCCAAAGGCTAGGTTGGGCGTCGTGACCGTTCCTAGCGCGTCCTCTAATCGGAACGCACTCAGGTCAATCTCCATAGCGTTGGCTTCGCCGGTGTTGGATACGAGCCGTATTCGACCGTCGACGATGTAGGCACCCGGAACTAGGTCACCGGTTTCGCCCGGAATGTTGTTCACCGAACTAGGGATTGGGTTCTGCGAATCCAACTGCAGCGTTTGGATCCCTGAAGATTCGGTCAAAAAGTCCAGGTAGTCCTGAACGGTCGTGGTGTTCGTGATCTCAAAGGTCTTTTCGCCCAGCGACCGGCCGCCCTTGCGTCCGGTGTAACTGAGTGTTCCCTCAGTAAAGACTTGCTCATAGGCCGTGCCTTCTCGTTTCAGGACATCGACCATGAGTGTGCTACTATTGATCTGAGGACCATTCAAGTCCAGCAGTTGGTTTCCTGGTGTGTCCAGGTCGGCAATCTCTGCATCGCTGCGACTGTCGGTATAGACATCCCCGGGAGAAACCGTGTCGACCAAATAGAAGTTGTTTTGGTCACCCGCCAGGTTGCGGTAGATGCGGATTTCGTCATAAGCAGGGAACCCTCCACTGCCTGGAGGTACGGGTGGAGTGGGAAAGTCGGTCAATGTGATTCGACCGTTGACCACGTTCTGAGGGCCGACGACGGGGCTGGGACGCGATTCCGGTTCACCGGCGCGATAGTAGGTCACCATGTAGCTGTAGTTACCTGTCAGCGTCGTGTCATCGAGCGCCGTGCCACTGAGCGCGGTTGCCCCGTTGTCCAAGAACGTGGCACCCGCCGCGACGGTATCCAGCAGGAAGAAGTCGTTTCCGTTGGGTGACGTGCGATAGATGTTCACGTTCGGGAAGTCTGCACTGAACGCGTCGACGGGCAGGTTGCTCAGTTCAATGCTGCCGGCGGCGCCGACCGTACTGCTGATCGCGCCGCTGGGTGTCGATTCGTTGCCGTTGCTATCGACCAATGCAAATCGATACTGGTACGTACCAGCCACCAGGCTTCCAGTTCCACTGTTGTCGACGACGACGGCCGAGCTATCTGACAGGGGGGCAGCTCGTTCGTTGATACCTGTCGCGTCTGGGCGAGGCACCTGGCCGTTACCCAGTTGAATGCTCTCAATCACCTCGGAAGTGTCGGCAATTTCACCTTCGGGAGTCAGCGTGCCTTCGAAGTTGACCGTCTCGGTTGCCTTGGCTACGGTCCGCGTTCCTAGTGGAACGGTGAGCGGTTCGAGTCGAGCCGACTGAAGCCGGAACTGCTCATCGACTCCGTAGCCTAGCAGTCGTTGCCCGGTCGCATTGACCAGTTCGGCGTCCGCATTGAGCTTGAAGATTCCGTTCCGCGTGTAAAGCCGTTCGCCATCGGCACCTTCGACTTGAAAGAACCCGTCCCCTTGGATGGCCAAGTCGGACTGGCTGCTGCTGATCTCGATTGTGCCTTGGTTGTGGTTGGCAGCGATTTCGGCAACTTGAACGCCCAGGCCGATCTGTCGAGGGTTTGTCCCACCATTGTTGGAACTGGGACCGGAACCCAAAGAGAGCGTCTGCAGGAACTGGGTGCCAAAGACAACATCGGAGGACTTAAAGCCAACCGTTTGTGAGTTAGCCAAGTTGTTACCGATGACATCGATCTGCGTCTCAGCGGCACTCAATCCGGTCAGAGCGGTGGTCAGAGCGGATGTAAGACCCATGCTTAAGCCTGCGGGGTTCGCGACCGGGCGAGTCTCCCGCTGCGCAGTGACAAGGAGGTGATCCTTGCCCTGCCCGGACAGACCCGCAAAGTCTACTCAGTTTGTATCTCCCGAATATTCTTTACATCCATCGTCTTATCACCCACGTGAACTTTGACAGAACGTGCACCATTCTCGTCATCAGTTTCCACCGTCACCCGCTCGACCACACCCGTCGTGTTGGTGCCGTCGTTGCTCAAACCGGTGACAGATTGTCCGATCAGGCTGCTGGCCGTCACCAACTCTTGACTGTTGTTCAGGTTGGTTAACGTTTCGGTCAGTGCATCGGTCGACCCGATTTGCTGGATTTGGCCGATTTGTTCGACCATCGCGGCGTTGTCCATCGGCTCCAGAGGGTCCTGATTCTGCAGTTCATTGATCAGCAAGCTCATGAAGTCGCTGGTCGTCATGTCGGCGTAGGCGTCGTTCGTGCTCCCGAACTGAGCCGCCTGCTGCTGGGCCGTGAATTCGGCGGTCGTCGCTTGGCCGATGGAGGACATGGGGTCTATTCCGGTGGTGGTAGATGGTCAACGGATCTCGACGCTACGAAAGTCCGGGGACGACGGTCAACTGAGGTTCGTGATGGGACTAAAGACGCAGGTCGACTCCGCTGGACGCCAACCGTGCTGAAACGGGGCGGTGTGAAACTGTTTCTGAGTCGCGTTTCTGCCCAGGATTGGACTGCGTGACGTCGTCGTGACGCGTGGGCGATCGCCGCGGCTGATCATCCTGCGAGGCGTTACCGAATCCGTCGCGGTTGCCGGTGGATGCGTCCTGTTCGTTTTGGATTTCGATGCGTTCGACATTCATGCCCTGGGCTTCCAGACGTTGTCGAAGTTCCGGCAGATGATCACGAAGCAACTGACTAGCCTGATCGGTCTCTGCAACGACTCTGGCGTTGATCTTCTTGTCTTGGACTTGCATGTCGACACGGACGCTGCCCAATTCTGGGGGAGCCAGCCGGAGACGAACGCTGCCGTCCTGACGCCCCAGGTGCTGAAAGGCTTTGCTGACGCGCTGGACCAACTTGGCTCGCGTGACCGACTCGGCATTGGTCTGGGCAGCGGCTTCTTTGCCAGCGGAGCTTGTCGAATGATTCGCGGCGGGGCTTGGAGGCGCTTCGCCGATCCGAGATGCGGCGGGAGCGCCGGAAGGAGTGGCCGTTGCACCGGTTTTGCCGGCTGCGGTCCCAAGGCCACCATTGGGTGTGGATACGGAAACCACGCTGGGAGCCGAGGCGGCTGATGCTCGATTCACCGCTGGAGTCGCGGGAGATACTGATTCGGGCGAGGGAGTCGATTCGGCAACGGACTCGCTCGCGCGAACCACGGTGGCGGTTTGCTTGACAGCTTGCTCGCTTCTTTCGGCAGCCACCGCCGACGAGGGCACGTCTTGAGGCCTGCCCTCAGCGGGCGTTGTGCGACGATCGCTGTAGCGTCGTCTTTGCACTTTGCGTCCGTCGTGATCCTGGATGGGGGCAATGGTATCGGATGTTTCGTCAGGGGCGATTTCGTCGGCCCGCTGCTTAGGTCGGTCGTCGGTGGTGGTGATGGGTCTGGCCGACGACTCGTCCTGGATCGTTGTTTGGGAGCTCCGGTCGCCTCGCTTTCGTTGGGGCTCGTGCAGGTGCGCGGCCGTTTCGGCAGCCGAATTCGCCACCACCACGGGCTCACCGGTCCCCGTCGACTCCGTTTCAATTTCTGGTGTAGCGACTGGTGCAGGTTTGCTGACCTTTTGCTCCGATTCAACCGGCTTGGCTGGCGCCAACGGCGTGTCAGCCTCCACCACTGAGGCGTCAGTGTCCGCCAATTTCACATCGTCCGCATTGCGGCGTGGCGACTCTTGTTTCAAAACTGCCCTGCCCTGCTCCGCTACGGCAAACGCATCCGCCGTCGAGGGTTCGGCCTGAGCTTCCTCCGCGGACTCTGTCGTCGGCTCAGCCTCAGGTGCTTCTGCTGGATCTGCCTGCTGGTGAGAGGTTTCGGCCGGCACGGTCGCCGCTGAAATGCTTGCGAACACTTCGGCAAAAGCGTCCAAAAGGGCTTCATTGCCCGCTAGCGCACTGGCGCCGGTGCCGCCACGAAGCGCCACCAGCGAACGCTCGGGCGCCGCTTGATTTGTGCGTGAAACTGTCGCATCCAATTGGTTCATTGTTTCGGCCCCCCGTTACAGTGACGTGCTGTCAATGCGATGCACTCGCGTGACAGCCGGCACTGTCCCATGCCTACTGGAATGAATCGGTCTGCTTGATGGCCCAGGATGAACGGCGATCCCGCAGAAAGACATGCCAAGCGATGATTATCAATCGCCCGGCGGCCGGAAGATTTTCCCAGCCAGTCTATTTTTCGTATTCGCTACGACCCGGACTTGAGCGGGAAATGCGGAATTACGATTTCGCCCTCACTCTTGAGGGACTTGACGACCTATCGAATCTGTATGTCACGCTGACTCAAGGCCGCACGCTTGTGGACGCTCGTCGTTGGCGGAGCCTCAGGAATGACGGCGACGTAGAGCGTCTTTTGATGATCGTTCTTGCCGTAGAGGTAGCAACTGGAAATGGCCTCCCAGCGAAGGTCGACCTCCGTGGACGAATGGACTTGGCCGCGGATCCAGTCTTCCAGCGTTTTGCGGATGGCTGGATCATCACTGTCGATGACCGCAACCAGCGGCTGCCGCGAACTGGGGACGTTGGGCACCAGATGCTGATGATCTCGCGACGCAATCGCGACATCGGGAAACTGGTGCCTCAGGTTGCCGGCCGTCCTCATGGTCAGCGAATAGATCGCTGCCGGCGGCTGTCCCAGCTGTTCTTGCATGGTCGCGGATAAGTCGCTGTAGGGAACGTTCAGCCAGGAGTAGTCGCCGCGGAGCCCGGCAGAGATCGGTTTGATGATCGTCGTCGTCAACACGGCCACCGCGCAGCAACCGCTGATTGCGATCATTCGGCGAGCCGCCAGGCGATCGATTCGATAGTGTCTGGGGGAAACCGACTTCAGCTTGAGGACCACGTAGCATGGCACCAGGAATAGAAACGGCTGCAACCAGTGTGTCTTGAAGTTGACAGTGACCCCGGCAGCGACCATGGCAACGAGCGCCAGCCCAACCAGCCCCAAGAACCGCTCCAGCCATCGAGTCGCATCGAGTTGCCGACCATCGTTTTGAGCGTCGGTGGTCGCGGCTCGTCGACGATCTTCGGTAGGACGGTAACAACACCAGGTCACGGCAAGTGCACCTGAGACACAGCAGCCAAGGGTGGCGGTGACCAACGCGACGCCGCCCTGCGTTGCGGTGTCCAACCAGCTGAGGGGCGATTCGGGAGCGAACTGAGTCAGGGTCTTGCCGCTGACGATGTCGGGATGGTGGACCATCCAAACCAGATGAGGGCCGATCGCGATCGTGGTGACCAGCAGGCTGAGTGTTAGCTTGGGACTCAGGATCGCCGCGCGATACCGCGGCAAGCTGATCGCCGCAAACAAGAGGGCGATGATTACCAACGCGAAGTTGTATTTGGACATCAGGCCAACACTGCAGGCCAGGCCGATGCCCAAGTAGTTCATCCAAGTGCGCTCGTTTGCGGCTTGATCGGCGACGTCCAGCAACCAGGCGACCGCAAACATGGCGGCAACGGTATGAGAGAGATCGCGATGGCTTTCCCAAGCGATCTGCGGCATCGTCAGCATGCCCAATGCCGCAATCGTCGCGGCGATGGGGTCAGAGGTGGCGCGTCGAGCGAATCGAAAAACGAAGGCGTACGTGCCAAACAAGAACACATTCTTGAGCAAGGCGACGGGCAGGACGTTGTAGCCCATTGCCGCGTAGAGCAGGCCCTGAAGCCAGGTGTAGAGCGGCGGTTGGCTGTTGTAGCCCACCTGCAACCACTGGGACAGGAACGCCTGTTCGGATTCGTCGAAACTGAGTGACGGCGAGACGCACGTTCGCACAACAACATGAATCGCGAAATACGAAGCGATCAAGATCAGAAAGCGTGTTGGTTTGGTGGCGATCCACTCGATCACAGCTACGCCGCCTCTTTCGTCATCATGATCGTTGCCACCGGCTGTCGCTTGGACGCGGAGTTCTTGTGCGTCGTGCGAATGATGTAAGTCACACGATGCTCAGCTGGGGACGCCACTCGCGAGATCATCTCGGCTAGCACGCCGAAGGCGATCAGTTGGATACTGGTCAAGGCGGCGAACGATCCGATCAGCAACATCGGTCGTGTGCCAACGTCCTGTCCCATCATCACCTTTGCGTTGAAGACGATGGCAAGCATCAAGGCGGCGACCGCGCCAATCGCTATTCCCACGGTCCCAAAGAAGTGGCCGGGACGGGCTTGGAATTTCATGAAGAACAGGACCGACAACAAATCAAGCGCGACGCGAACGGTTCGCGAGATTCCGTACTTGGATTGGCCAAATTGGCGAGCGTGGTGTTGGACGTCAATTTCGCCGATGCGGTGAGGGCTGGTGACGCCGGCCACCCATGCGGGAATGAACCGGTGCATTTCGCCCATCAAGCGAACTTGCCGAATGATCGAACCGCGATAGACCTTCAGGCTGCAGCCATAATCGCGAATCTTGACCCCCGTGACGCGACCGATCAATCGATTGGCGATCCAGGAAGGGATTTTGCGCAGCAGCAATCCGTCCTGGCGATTCGCTCTTCGTCCTACCAGCAGGTCCAGGTCATGGGCGTCCAGGTGATCAACCATGCGGGCGATATCGCGGGGATCGTTTTGCAGGTCCCCGTCCATGGTGGCGATCAAGCGCCCTGTTGCAGCGTCGATGCCCGCTTGCATGGCGGCGGTCTGGCCAAAGTTACGCTGCAGACGAATCACGCGTGTGGGTAGGCGTGAAGACTCGCAAGCCTGGCAGGCCCGAGCAGCGGTTTCGTCGACGCTGCCGTCGTCGACCAGAATCAACTCCCACCCGTCCGAGTTTCCACCGGCGATGTAGGCCGCTTCGATCGCGTCAACGAGCGGCTGGACCGAGTCTTGCTCGTTGTATAGCGGAACGACGATCGACAGATCGGCACCGAAGTCAGGTCGGGACGCGTCATCCATGAGCGATTGCCTGGGGAATCAAGAGTTCCCGCGGAAATTAGAAGCAAGAGCGACTGGACGCAATGTCAGTCGTGGTTGGGGAGTGGTGAATGGGGAGTTACGTCCTTCACTCTCCCTCTGGGCCTCTTTGAGAGTCGGCCTTTCAGGGCGTCTCTCAGGGCCGGAGAGGGTTTGCATTGAACGCCCTCCCCGGGCCTGAGAGCCCGACCCTCCCGCAAACGGGAGGGTGAAATCGATCTTGTTTCTTTTCTGCTAGCAGCGAACAGCCAACTGCTTCGTCCACCTCGCTGACCGCTGACCGCTGACCGCTGACCGCTGACCGCTGACCGCTGACCGCTGACCGCTAGCTCCCTTTTGCTTCAGCGATCGTCGATGCCATCGGTTCACCGGCTCGAATGCGCAGCATGACGTCATCCAGTTTTTCCATTTCGGCCGGGTTCAAAAACTCGGCCACGATGTCTTTCTTCTTGGTTGCTTGCATGTTACGGAGTATCGCCACAACGTCGTCGACACGGTCGTCGTCGTACATCATCAACAAGTGTTGTTTGGCCTGCGCAGGCTCCATTTCTTGGATCATTCGCATCACCTCCTGAAGCCCCTCGTCAACGGCCTGGGTCAACAACTGTTCCAGACGCTGTTCATAGGCATTACGGCGCTCGTCAAACGCCGCTTGCTCGGCCTCCAGCTTGGCTTGCCGCGCACTTTGTTCGCGTGCCGACTTTTCGAGGCTGGCGCGGCGCATGTCCATCTCGATGCCCTGGTCTTTTCGCGCGTCCAGGATGTCTTCAAAGTCGGGTTGTTCGCGGTCTTGGGTGCTTTCTAAGACCTTTTGCAGGCGGGCTCCGGTGATGTCGATGCCGTTTGCTAACGCGACCATTTTGGTGCCGGTTTCCATGTTCAGAGTCCCGCGAACGATGAACACACTCAGCAAAATCAACTGGGCGATGCATGTGCCGGTACAAACGGCACCCAGAGCTTTGAACATGATGATTGGAGCGGTTGTGAGACGACGGATGATCTAGTCGGGAAAAAGGGTCAGGTACCGATCGCGCGAAGCACCGGAAGGGACTTTCAGGATGTCGGTACCTGCCCCCTTTTCCTCGTGCGACCTGAGCCAGAGGGCTGGGCACAGCTGAACGGTAGCTTGCCAAATCGAGACCGATTGGCGAAAGCCGAATCAATGATCGACGACGACGAGCTATCCCGAGAACCGGGGCGACTCTCGCAGATAGGCTCGTTGGGCGGCCTCGTCCATTTCGTGCTGATCTTTCTTTTGCTGCTGGGCGTGAAACTCGCTCTGAGCCCGCTCGCGCAATCGTTCGTAGCGTTTCACGTCTGCTTCGGCGGCCGTCAAGACTTCTTGACGACGCGACAGTTCGGCTAACAGTTGTTGTCGCGTGTTGCTGAGGTTTGCCAAATCTGCTTCCAGCTGCAGTCCGTAGCGACCCTGAGTGAGTAGCGAGTCGACCGACACCTTTCCGATGCGTCCCGTGGTGCCCTGGTCACGGAGCTGTTGTTGTTCGGCCGCGATGCTCGCTGCTTGCGAATCGATCTTGGCGATCGCTTCGTTGGCCTGGGCCACGGCACGACCTGCTTCGTCGCGCGTTTGCTCGCGCAGTTTCAAAATTGACTCGAAACGGAAGTGAAAAGGCATGGCAACGAGCTCAAGTTGGTTGCGGCGTGGCTTGCTTGGCGACGTTGATCAGGGCGGCTTGGGCGTCTTGAAGTGTGGCGAGTTGGCTTTCGTCTTGCGTGAGCAGGTTGCGGAGGGGCTGGCGCATGCGGATGGCGGTGTCAATGTTGGGGTCACTGCCGGATCGGTAGGCGCCGATCGATATCAGGTCCGCGTTCTGCCGGTACGTTGCCAGTAATTGTCGCGTGACGGATTCGGCCTGCATTAACTCGGGTGTGCTCAGATGAGGTCGAAGTCGACTCAGACTGTCCAGCAAGTCAATCGGCGGCCAATGCGATTCGCTGGCCAACGCTCGCGAAAGCACGATGTGACCATCCAGCAAACCGCGCAGCGTGTCGGCAATCGGCTCGTTGTTGTCGTCCCCTTCAACCAACACGGTGTAGAACGCCGTGATCGAACCTTGACGTGTGCGTCCGGCACGCTCCACCAGTCTGGGTAGTTGATTGAATACGCTTGGCGGATAGCCACGTGTGGTGGGCGGTTCACCTGCGGCCAGACCCAACTCACGCTGGGCCATGGCAAATCGCGTCACACTGTCCAAGAGCAACAAGACGTTCTTGCCTTCGTCTCGAAACGACTCCGCGATCGCGGTTGCCGTCCAGGCCGCACCCACTCGCTGAGCCGCGGGGCGATCACTGGTCGCGACCACGACGACGCTTCGTCTTAGTCCCGCATCGCCAAGGCAGCGGGTGATGAATTCCTGGACCTCTCGGCCTCGTTCGCCGATCATCCCAACGACGATTCGGTCCGCGGACGTGCCGCGGGCCAACATCCCCAACAGCGTGCTCTTGCCAACGCCCGAGCCGGCAAAAATGCCCATGCGTTGGCCAATGCCCGTGGTCAGCATCGCGTCGATAGCGCGGACCCCGGTCTGGAGGGGCTGATCGATTGGTGGACGTTGAAGCGATTCGGGTGGTTGCCGGTCGACGTCGACCCAAGTCAGATCATCTGGTAGCGGTTTGGAATCGATCGCGCGCCCGAAGGCATCCACGACGCGTCCACAAAGTGAATCCCCCACGCGGATTCTGGCAGACAAGTCGACTAGGCGAACCGGGTCGCCCGCGGCCACGTTCCGAAGTGGTTCCATCGGGGCCAGAATCGGCCTGACGCCTTGGAAACCGATCACGCGGGCCAGCAGCGGCTGATCGTGCTGCGGCATCAATTCGCATATCGCACCCAGCGGCGCCGTCATGCCTTCCAGGTGAACCGTGTCGCCGGCCACCGAGGCGATGCGTCCGCGAATGTCCAGAGTCATTGCGGCATCAATGGTCTGACGCAGCTGTCGCGGGTCGGGAAGCCTGGGCAAGGGGAGTGCGTAGCTAACACTCACTTCAGCAACTCTCCCAGTCGATCCAATTGCGCGTTCAAGCCGGCATGGATTTCACCGCCAGCCTGGCGGACAACGACGTCGCCGGGCTGAACGCTCTCGTCTGGTTCCAAATGGGTCTGTTCAGGGAGGTCAGGTGAGGCCAATACCCGGTCTAGGGCCTCGCCTAGTTCCGCGATCGTTTCGGGATGCACCGCCACGATCAGCGCCGCAGAGGAACGCGTGCTGGAAACGGCTTCGGAGACCCACTTGGTGAGCAGGTCCTGCTCAGTTTCAAGCTTTCGTCTCAAAATCTTCTCGGTCGCAGCCATGGCCAGCGTTTGCAGGCATTCGCTGTACTGCTGCATCCATCGACCGAACTCGGCGTGAAGCTTACGTACTGCGTCGT
>JBCCUO010000034.1:0-11279 GCA_039196805.1 Planctomycetota bacterium
CAAGCCGGTCACCCGCCCGTAGCGGAAGACGCGCAGGCTTTCGGAAGGCAACCAAGAGACCGAAACTCTGCGCGAGTTCCGCTACGCGATAAGAACGAATTTTTCGTGACGTTTCGTCTAGGCCGTGACGGCGGGCGACACTTCGGTGCCGGCGGTTTGCGCGGGTCGCCAATCCAAGAGTTGGACCTCGACCTTGCGATAGCCTCGGAATTCATTGACCACCGGGCGATAAGCGATTTCGATCGGGCCTTCGCACTCGTTCAGCTCGTCGCACCAGTCTCCGCTCCCAAAGGCGACGCCACGAATGACCTTGTTGCCTTGACGCAATTTGACTGTCAGATGTCGATCACCTCCACCCATGCGACGTGCTGGTTCGTCCAGGGTAATGTTGCGACACAACATCGTCGGCCTAGGATTGCCAGCTCCGAACGGAGCCATCATTTCGATCTGTGCCAGCGTGTGAAGGTTCAGCTGACCGAACGACGCTTCGGTATCGATGCGGATTTCAGGGACGATTTCTTTGTCGGTCCACTGTCGGGCGACCGCTTCGCAAAAGTCCCCTCGAAACGCATCGATCTGGCTTTCCTCGATCGTCAGTCCCGCAGCCGCCTGGTGCCCACCGAATCTCACTAGGCGATCCTCACACTCGCACAGCGCTTCGTGCAAGTTGATTCCCGTCCCACCGACCCGACCTGATCCAACCGCTTGAGTCTTGCCAGCCGTGTCTAGCGAAAGCACAAACACGGGCTTGGCATACTTGTCGCTCAGCCGACCGGCGACGACTCCGATCACGCCTTGATGCCAGCCGACGCCCGCCAGCACCAAGGCCGGATCACTCTCCGCATCGAATTCTTCCTTGGCCTGCTTTTGAGCTGCCAAGTAGACGCTCCGCTGGATGCTGTCGCGGCTACCGTTGAGCTGGTCGATGTATTCGGCCAACGAAGTCGCTCGCTCGCCAGCCTCGGTGGTCAGCAGCTCGACGCCCAACTGGGCCTGACCCAATCGACCCGATGCGTTCAGACGGGGCGCCAGGGTGAACGAGACGTTCTCCGTGGTCAGCGATTCGTTTTGATCGACCTTGGTGATTCGCATCAGCTCGGCCAACCCGGGCAGTGGTTGCGACTTGAGCACCTTCAGCCCATGCTCGACCAGCACACGGTTTTCGTCGACCAACGGGACAACATCCGCGATGGTGCCGATCGCGGCCAGTGCCAACGACTGCATCAGGTACTGCTTCATCGGCTCGCTGACTTTCTTGGCTCCCGAAGCCTTTTGGCACAGCGCCCAGGCCAGTTTGAAAGCCACGCCGGCGCCGCACAACTCGCCGAAGGGGTAGGTTGTTCCGGGCAGCCGTGGATGCACGATCGCGGCAGCATCGGGGAGACGGTCGTCAAGCGTGTGGTGGTCGGTGATGATCAGCTGCACGTCAAGCTCGCGACAGGCTTCCGCGCAGCGGACGCTTGTGATGCCGCAGTCAACGGACACAATGACCTTCTTGCCTCGATCCGCCAACTTGCGGATCGCCGCCTCGTTCAGGCCGTAACCGTCTTCCAATCGATTGGGGACGTGGTAGCTGACATTGGCGCCAAGCAACCTCAGCCCGTTGACCAAGATCGCGGTGCCGGTCATGCCGTCGGCATCGTAGTCGCCATAAATGACGATCGGCAGCTTCTCACCGATGGCGGCGAACAGCAATTCGGCTGCAGCGGTCACCCCCGGTAGCAGATGGGGGTCTCGAAGCGTTGAGAGCTTGGTGTCAAGAAAACTGCCGGCCGCAGCGGCATCGTAGACGCCGCGACTGACCAGCAACTGAGCGACCACCGCGGGAAGGCTGGCCGACTGCATCAACTGCTCGACCCGCTGCCGGTCGTGGGGAACCACCCGCCATTGTCGCTTCATCCCTGACTCCGACGAACGGTCCTATTTTTTCTTTTCAGTATGCCAGGTGTGCTTTCGCAATCGGGCACAGAACTTCTTCAAGCGGAGCTTCTCTCCGCCCGGTTTTCGCTGGACGGTGTAGTTGTAATCACCGGTTTCTTCGCAAACCAGGAACACACTTTCAGCTTTCTTTTTGCTACGGCCTGCCATCGGGACTTTTGGACGGTAAAGGGCAATTGGGTGGTTAGGAATCGGGGAAGTATGCCACAGCACCAACAGACCCGACAAGATCTGACGAAGATTTGGGGCGATTTCCTGTTCAGCGGGTCACTTCGCTGGGTACCAAAAACCCGTCGGAGTCATCGTCCAATGATGCAAACTGGTCGACCGTTCCGACAAATTCGCCCATGGCGATGGCACCGTCACCGTTGCTGTCCATTGCTTTGGCCCATACCGGCATCGGCGTGGAAACGCGTCCGGCCGGCGGATTGATCACAAGCAACTGGTCATCGCCGGTTGGTGGTCCGCGTCCCAACTTGACCCAGTAGGCGTCGGGGAGATCCAGTGGGCCAACGGGCGGCTGTGCGTGACGGAGGATCTGTTCTCCAGCCGCCGCAATCTCCAGCTCAGACAGAATCCAGTCGTGATTCGAATCGAGCAGGGCAAACATGGCGTCCGGAAATTCGGTAGCACGACCCCTCACTTGCACGGCCCAGTGCGGGCGGATGGAGGATTCGGAGTCCTCGTCATCAGCCGAACGGTCTTCGCCCGCGCCGGTCTCGGCCACGCTGATCGCTCGATTTTCCAGCTGAATCGCCAAGACCAACCGGGGACCTCGAAAGACGACCTGACGCGCAGGACCGTCGATGCGAATCACCGATGCCTCTGGCGGTTTTTGGCGTACTCCCAAGCTCACCGAGTCATCGTTGACGGAATAGCTGGCCGTCGGCTTCACGTCAGCTGCCACGTTGAGGACGTTGCGAGCTTCGTCTTCGCCGACCATGCCGTCGGAATCGCGGTCCAGCGACCACGGACGGGACTCCCGTGTACCGAATGGTGTAAGGCTCTTGCTCTGTTCCAGTGGATAGGACACCAGCGACCAATCGACAAACCCCATCAAATCCATCGCGACATTTCCGTGGCGATCGGACTTGCGATTGGACCAAGGTGAGTCGCCAGGCGATTCCTCCGGGACGGCCTCGGCAAAATCAATTCGCCGATCACCCGAGGGATCAAAGCGAAGCAGCGATTCGCCCGCCAACGCCAATTCATCCCCATCGAGAACGCGGTCGCGATTGCGGTCGATTGCGGAGAACAAAGTCGACTGAGTTTGATTGACGGATCGGTAGTGATTGGTCCCCCGCAATCGAAACGGAACGGGCGCGGATGATCCGCGATGCAGCAATCGCGTGAGCTCGTCCGCTTCGGCTCGGTCGTTCTGATTCCGGTCGTAGCGACGCTTCAGGTCACGGGTTTGGTTTTCGCCGATGGGCTGACCGCCAAGGATGTTGCTGTTTTGTCTGAGATAGGAAAACGCCTGTTTCCAACTCGGCGAGGTTTCTTGCGCGTCGTTCGCCGTGCTCTCGTCCTGAATCGCAGCCATCACGCTGGCCGCGTGCGCCTGGAACGCGTCCCGTAGCGGTGTCTCACCCAGGCGGATGGCCACGTCCACCAAGATGGTTCCCCGACTGGTCGGTAGCATCAGTCGTTCTGATGGGACGGTCTCAGCTTCGGGTTCAACGACTTGAACTTGTCGCTCAGGCGTCTTGACGTCTGCGTCTTGCGATGGGGTTTGAACGCCCGACTGAGCGTGACCTTCACGGGCGACCTCAGCAGTCGCTTCTGTGTCCGCCACGCTTGTTGAGGGCGGTCGGACCTCTTGTGAGGGCAGGCTTTCCGGCATGCTCGCAGAATCGGATTCCGTGGGTGTTTCGATCGCCGGGCCAAGCGACGGCTCTGCTGTCGTAGATTCGAACTCGGCTTTCGCCTCTTCGACGATTGGTTCGGCGACCGGTTTGGTGCAACCTAATGCCGCAATGACCATTGTTAGCACGGTCATGGCAATCCGCCGAACCGATCGTCGTAGTGCGCAGACCCTTTCGCTCCTGTTCAGCGAACCGGCGTAGGTCATCGCATGCGACTGGCGTTCTGCTGGCATCTAACTTCGAATCAACTGGTCAACGACATCGCCTTCGGCAATCGAGATCGGGCGACCTCCCTCCGCAATATTTTCAGTGAGCGGCTTGATCTGCAACGCGGCGCACAGGGTCGCCAACAAGTCCTGCTGATCCATCTTGCCGTCAATCACTTCACTACCATCGGCGCTGGTTTGCCCATACACCTGGCCGCCGGCGACACCACCGCCGGCCAGAACACAACTGAAGGCTTGAGGGAAATGGTCACGACCGCCCATCGCGTTGATCACGGGTGTTCGGCCGAACTCGCCGGCCCACAAGATCGTGGTGTGTTCGATCAGGCCGGTCGCGGACAGGTCGTCCATCAGCGTTGCCCAGCCTTGATCAAGTGTTTCCGATAACGTTTTGACTCGATCAAAGTTCTCCGTGTGTGTGTCCCAACCCAGGCCGTCGCCCAACGTCACCTCGACCACTCGAACTCCGCGTTCGACCAGACGCCGCGCCATCAGGCAACCTTGGCCAAACCCACTTCGGCCGTACCGTTGGCGCACCTGGTCACTTTCCTGGTCCAACTCAAACGCTTTGCCCGCATCACTGCTGAGCATCCGAAGGGCCGACTGATACGCTAGGTCTTGAGCCAGAACGTTGGGCGTTTCGCGACCGTCGCGGAATCGCGATTGCATCGACGTCCAAAGCCGCAATCGATCTTCGTGCTGTTGTTGGCTGACGGTGGGCGGTCGCCGCAAGTAGTTGACGTTCAACTGTGCAAAGCCGCCATCGTTTGCCGGAGGGCGTGAGGCGACGGAGGTGGCCGCATATCGTGGCCCCAGGAAACCGGGTCGCACCGACACGTTGGCGAACGCGCCGGGCGAGATGCTGACGTAGTCAGGTAGGGACGCGTCAGGCAAGTTGCCAAGTTCTTTGGATAGCGAGCAGCCGATCGATGGATAGGCGACCGGTCCGCCGGGGCTGTGCCCGGTCCGCATCAGCACCGTACCACGCTGATGATCTCCCTCTTTGGTGCTCAGTCCACGCATGATCGCTAGCCGCTGCGAGTGCTGAGCCAATTTCGGGAGATGCTGGCTGATTTCGACTCCCGGCGTTTTGGTCGAGATCGCTTCGAACTCACCGCCGTTGGCATGATCTGGTTTCAAGTCGAAGGTGTCGATCTGACTGGGGCCACCCGACATCCACAGTAGGATGCAGTGCCTGCCGGTGCTTCCAGACTGCTTGGCGGCCGCCGCGATCTTCGGTAACAGTCCACTGGATGTGGCGGCGGTGGCGGATTGCAGCAGTCCGCGACGACTGATCAGAGGGTTTGACATGCCAACGCTCGAGAAAGGGGGCGGTGAAGCGTGGAACCGACGAATAGCGCTTGATTGAACAAAGGGCGTGTTAAGGGGGCCAACGGTGTCAGTTGTGCGAAGCACCCGCAGGGGCGTTGGCGGCAACAGACGCCTGATCCCTTAACGCGGACGCACCATCAGGGGCACATGGCGCACTCGGCTGTATTCAGCAAGACCCAGACCACGTCCCCGAGGGCGCGGGCTCGGGAAGGGGCGTCTCGGGCCTTGGACAGGTGGCTCAAAAACGTCTTAGCTTCGGAATCGTCGGGGTACCGCGACAACGTTGCCAAGAAGAGTGTTTCGATTCGTTGTTGATCACTGAAGAAATCGGCTTGCACGGCTCCCAGAATCCCCTGCGTCGTCGCTTGGCTGGCGGTCAGGATCTCCGGCCCGTTGATCAGGCCCAGGGCTTGCACGATGCCATGCGGATAGTCGCGCGGCGTAGCGGACGTAGCTCGCATTCGGGCCAGGTACGCCAGCCTCCTTCCGTCGATCGACATGGGGCCTGACGCGTCCAGCGAGGACGTCGTGCGATAGATGTTTTGCTGCATCGAGTCGTAGAACTGGGCGGCGGTCAGTGTCTTCACGGCCATCACGGCGAAGGAGTCGTTGGGGGGACGATCGTCCGGAGCTCCGCTGTATCGGCTGGATACCTGATACGCCTGCGTGCGAGCGATCACGGCATACAGACTTCGCAGATCGAACCGTTGTTGCACGAGCGTCTGGGCAAGCAGATCCAAAACCTCCGGATGGCTGGGGGTATTGGCCGCATCCATGGCGTCAACGGGCTCCACGAGCCCATGCCCAAACATCTGTCCCCAAACTCGGTTTGCGGCTGCGCGGGCCAGGTAGGGGTTGTCACGCGACGCCATCCAAATCGTCAATTGGCGACGACGGATTCCCAGCGGATCGGGTTCTGGGTCGGTCGTACTGCCCGGGTATCGAGGCGGAACCACCTGCTCCGTATCCGGCAACGTCACCTCTCCATCGCCGCGGTCCACGATCACCATCGATCGATTCATGCGGGCTTCGCTCTGCTGGACCTGGCCAAAGAAGGCAGCGTATGCCCAGAAGTCTTCCTGAGTCCAGCGGTCAAACGGATGATCGTGGCACTGCGCGCACTGGAGCTGAAGTCCCAAGAAGATCCGTGAGGTTGCCGCCGCCAACTTTTCCGGCTCCGCGGTGTGTGCCGCATAGAACACTGAAGGCCCCGAATCGACGCTGCCTTTCGCCGTCAGCAAGTCCGCGACGATCTGGTCGTACCGAACGTTGTTGATGAATTGGGTTTGCAACCACTGGTGCAGTGATTGGATCCCATTGTTGGCTTGAGGGATCGCTTGTGTGTCATCGGGCAGCAAGACGTCCACCCAACGCGATGCCATGTGAATGGCATGTCGACGTGTGCCCAGCAGTCGGTCGATCAGATGTGATCGTTTGTCAGTCGACGAGTCGTGCAAGAAGCGTCGAATCTCAGCGACGGGCGGAGCGACACCGGCAAGGTCAAGCCAGACTCGACGACAAAACTCCGCGTCCTCGGAATGGGCTGCCGGCTGAATCTGATCTCGCTGCCAAGCCTGATGAAGCAGTTCATCAATCTGGGACGCGACGTCGTCCAGATCCCGCGAAGCGATTGGCTGACCGCTGAAGCCGTTGGTGGGAAGCAGCAGGATAGCGGTCGCCGTTACGAAATGCCGAACCGACTTGCAAAGGCTCGAAATCATGGTCATCGCCAGTCCGCTTGATTGGTGATCCACCTCCACCACCGTGGGTGTGTCACTCCCTGTTATAGCGGGTCAACGGACCGGCGTCGAAACTGTGTTGTCGGAAAACCAGTAATCGTTTGCATTGGCGATAACTCACGAGTTGCACAGTCAAGCCGTCCGGCAAGATTACTATTTCGTAACTCGGTCCAATTGAAGCTGTTTGCGTTTAGAGCTTGTCACGGTGATGGCGTTACCGTCTGGCTGGAGCAACATCCGATCGGAGACTCCCTGCGCGAACGTGCTCAAAAAGGCCACCGCGTACGCGTTGTCTCTTCCGCGAGCCCAGAGTCCGATGGGTTGTCCCTTCAACATGACCCAACCGTCTTTCGTGTACTCGCAGACGTTTCCGTTGTGATAGTCCCAGTGCCCAACGATTCGATCGGGTGCCTCAAGTTTTGATAAGTCCGACTCAAGCTTGGCGATGCGAACTTGAAGCCTTCCTGTCTTGTCTGGGGTCTGGCTCGGAGCGTCTTGTGTCGGCTGAGCGAACGATTTCATATCGTTCTCAAGGACTGTTGATAGCCGGTTGGCTTCGGCGAAGTCTTGGTTTTCGACCGCAACCTTGAGCGCGGCTGCTAGATCCGACTTGAGCGCTTTGGTCGCTATGCTGATTTGCTCATCTAGCCGCTTCTCCAAGAACGCCAGTCTTTCTTCGTACTTTGCGACAGCGTTTTTCGCTGCCGCTGATTGAAAGGACGTCTCCTTCGGCTCATCTGCCGAGACGTTCAATTGGAAGCCAATGGAAACACAGACGAGCGCGCAGAACCGGATCGTTCGCAATGATGAGGTGACGAAGCAGATGGACATTAGATCTTGGGAGTGGGCGCAAAGGATTTGCCAACCATGAAGGCTAACCGGCGTATGGTGACGCCGCAACTTTTCGCATCACTCGGTCGTCCCCAGTGCAGCAAGCTTCACGCCGGGGATGCCCCGTTACGGTCGGTAGGATCGTAAGTGAATGACAGCGTTACTCGTCCATCACCGCTTCTTTGATCGCCTGGACGACCCGTCGGCGAGAGAACGCCGAAGCTTGAATGCGTGCGATGTCGACGCCCAAGTACTCTCCCAGCCGTAAGGCGAGGTCGACGTCCTTGATGCCGTGGTACTGATTCACGATTGTATTGTCGACGTAGATCGTTTCGGCATCCCGCTCGAATCCTGACTCCACTGCGTCGGCTAGTTCGGTGACCCACTGATCGGGCACGCCGGCACCCTCGCAGTACTCCAGGCTCCAGATTTCATCCCCGTCGCACTGCGTCAGCAGCATCAGGGCTTGCTGCGGATTCATCCCCGAGACTCCTTGGTATCGCCCTCCAACAGTGCATCGATCTTTGCGGCCAAGATGAAGTCGTTGTGACTCAGGCCACCGATCGCGTGCGTGGTCAGGACGACTTGCAGGTGTCGATAACCGGTCAAATGCAGATCGGGGTGGTGCTGTTCCTGTTCGGCCAACCGACCGATCCGCACCAAGCAGTCAACTGCGGACTGGAAGTTGCCAAGGTTGAGTTTGCGTGAGATCGAACCGTGGCTGTCGGACAGGGTCCAGGCTGGGACGGCTGCGGCAAATCGCTTGGCGCTGTCGCCCTCGATTCGAGGGATACCCCCTTCGCAAGGCACACAGCGGGCTCCGCGGAGTTGGGTAGAGTCAGCAGGGGGAGGCTGGTTAGGCATGTTGATCGCTCGTTGAAGGGCGCCGCTTATTGGAGGGAAATCATCGTCGGTTTGTCATCCCCCGCGATCGTGTTACGCGGTTTTCCGGCATCCCCCCCGTGCAGCGAGTGGGGGGAACAGCGATCGGCGGCCGGACACGGCCGCCTGCAAGCCGCGAACCCAAACGACGGTTTTTGCCTCAAAATCGATGTCAATTTCACGATTGGCGTTGACGCCTGCAGAGTCAGTTGTCACATTTCTTCGCTTCGCGAGATCAATCGCGGACACAAAGTGGGAGAGATTGCCGCCAGCGCGAGCGTTGCGTTGGGACAGGTGAGCTCGCCAAACCACCCGACAACCGAGTCGTGAATCGATGGGGACAAAATCCACACGATATCGCGCTGCTCTCGAAAAGCAGCCCGCGAACCCGCTCCCGCTTTCCGATGCGGTTGACGCGCTGAAGAAATACGACGGCACCAAGTTTGACCAGACCGTCGAAGTCCACATGCGACTCGGTGTGGACCCGAACCAGGCGGATCAGATCATCCGCGGAAGTCTGGTGCTGCCGCATGGCATCGGTAAGTCCCAGCGTGTGGTGGTTTTCGCCAAGGGCGACGCTGCCAAGGCTGCTGAGGAGGCAGGTGCCGACGAAGTGGGCCAGGAGGACTTGGCCAAGAAGATCAAAGACGGATGGACCGACTTTGACGTCTGCATCGCGGCTCCAGACATGATGGGTTTAGTTGGGCCACTTGGTCGTGTACTCGGTCCGCGAGGATTGATGCCCAGCCCACGCGCCGGCACGGTGACCCCGGACGTTGCCAAAGTGGTTGGCGAATACAAAGCGGGTAAGGTCGAATTTCGCAACGACAAGGGCGGTAACGTCCACGCGATGGTTGGGAAGATGAGTTTCGACGCTCCCAAGCTTTCCGAGAATATCAAGACGTTCATTGACTTCATCGAGTCGATGAAACCGCAAACGGTCAAAGGTGCCTACGTTCGTGGCATCGCGATCTGTGGAACCATGTCCCCAAGCGTTCGTGTCGCCCTGTAGGCGGTCGGCTTTAAGTGAAGCCCCGACAATGGTCGGCTCCGTCGATGTTGATGATAGAACTGGTGAATCCAAGCGATGAGCAAATACGTCAAAGACCTGGTCACACGCGACATCAAGCAGAAGCTTGAAGGTGTGGAAGATGCCGTCCTGGTTCGCTGCACCGGGATGGACGCCAACACGACCAACGAACTGCGTGGTGAGTTGGATGAAAAGAATATCACCATGTTCGTCGTCAAGAACGCGCTGGCTCGTCGGGCAACCGAGGGAACCAGCCTGGCGCCCGCATTCGAAGGCTGTTCCGGTCAGATCGCGGTCTGCTTTGGTAGCACCGACTTTGTTTCGCTGGTCAAAGAAGTCGTTCGACTCGACGGCGATGAAGAGAAGTACGAGAAGTTTGTCGCCGCCGGCGGGGTGATGGATGGCGAAGCCCTGGATCCCGACGGGCTGGTTGCCGTTAGCAAGTGGCCCAGCCGCGAAGAACAAATTTCGATGCTGGTTGGCCAGATCCTGGGCCCAGGAGCGACGCTCAGTGCCGCGATGCTCGGCCCTGGCAAGATGCTGAACAGTCAAATCAAACAAATCAGCGAAGGCGACGAATAGTCTTCGCGTTTCCGTACGTTAGGCGGTGGTTACCGCAAATCACTTTCGAAACGAACCTAATTGTCTAGAGGTTTAACAATGTCCGAAGAAGCTACTGCGGTTGCCGAATTCAGCGCCGAAGCCAAAGAACTGGGCGATAAGATCGCCGACATGACGCTTAAGCAAGCCAAAGAGCTGAGCGACTACCTGAAGGATGTCCACGGCATCGAGCCCGCCGCGGGCGGTGGCGCCGTCGTGATGGCCGCCGGCGATGGGGGCGGAGCTGCCGCCGAGGAAGAGAAGACTGAGTTCGATGTTGTGCTGACCAGTTTCGGCGACAAGAAGCTGAACGTGGTCAAGGTCGTCAAGAACATCACCGGAGCTTCGCTGATGGAAGCCAAGAAGATGGTCGAAGGCGTCCCCGCCACGTTGAAGGAAGGGGCATCGAAAGAAGACGCCGAGAAGGTCAAGGCCGAAGTCGAAGAAGCTGGCGGTTCCGTCGAACTCAAGTAAGTTCGACAACCTCTGCCAAGGCAAAATTCAATCACACCCTGGACGCCCCCAGCGTTCCAGGGTGTTTTGCTGCGCGCAACGCGGCTCACAATGATCGTGAGCAGAGTCACTGATCGAGTGAATTCTCCGTCTTGAAGGTCTCGCGGTTCAGTTCACCCTCCTTTGAGGTCGTGCAGTTTTTGAGTGACGATATCACAGCACTGTACGACTTCTCAAATTACTCTCATTGGTATCTACACAAGTCGGTGTAGCCGACTTCACCCTCCCTCCGGGACGGTCGAGGAGGAGCTTGCGACGACGCGGGGAGGGCGAATCCGCAACATGGACAACGTTCATCAGCACTGCACGCCCCCTCCCCGAAGAC
>JBCCUO010000035.1:0-11249 GCA_039196805.1 Planctomycetota bacterium
CCGGTTCGAACGTAATAACTCGGCATGCGTGGAAGCTCGTGAAGTAGGACGACTTGTCGATTGAACCTCTTCCGCCCAATATGGTGCGTTCCGTCCGCTTTCGACGCAACGTGAGCGGCTCCGTAATCTTGCCGAAAAGCGTTCCGAATGTCGATCGATCTGGAAACCCCGTCCACGTCCCTCCCCGCCAAGTCCGTCCGCTTTCAGGCGATGGCTGATCAGGTGCTCAGCGATCAGCCGATCGACGCGGCTCAGGCGATGCAGATTCTGACGGCGGATGATTCCGAGTTGCTGGCGATCCTGGACGCCGGGTTCCGAATTCGCCAGAAGCACTTCGGCAAGACGGTTCAGCTGTATTTCTTGATGAATGCCAAGAGTGGCTTGTGCCCGGAAGACTGTAACTACTGCAGTCAATCCAAGATCTCCGAGGCTCCCGTACCCAAGTACAACATCCTGCAACGGGACAAGCTGCTGGCCGGCGCACAGATCGCAGCGGAACGAGGCGCGAAGACTTATTGCCTGGTGATCTCGGCCAGGGGCCCGAAGGAACGGGAAATGGAAGCGGTGGAGAAAATCGTTCCCGAGATCAAGCAGAAGTACGGTCTGGACGTGTGCGCCTGCTTGGGCCTGCTCTCGCGCGACCAGGCTGATCGATTGAAAGCGGCAGGAGTCGATCGCGTCAACCACAATCTGAATACGAGCGAGGAGTACTACGAGGACATTTGCACGACCCATACGTACGCCGATCGAGTGCAAACGTTGAAACACGTTCGCGACTCGGGGATGGAAATGTGCAGCGGTGGCATCATCGGCATGGGCGAACAGGACAAAGACATTGTCCAAATGGCGATGGACCTGCGAGATCTTGGGGTGCAGTCGATTCCCCTGAATTTCCTCAATGCGATCGATGGGACACCGCTTCAGAAGCGATCTGATTTGACGCCGCAGAAGTGCTTGAAGGCCCTGGCGATGTTCCGCTTCGTCAACCCGGATCGCGAATTAAGAATCTCAGGTGGCCGTGAAATTCATTTGAGATCGCTACAGCCCCTGGGGCTGTACGTGGCCAACAGCTTGTTCGTAGGCGACTACCTGACGACCGAAGGACAACCGCCGCAAGAGGACTACGACATGATCCGAGACCTCGGATTTGAGGTCACAACAGAGATGGGTGTCCAGTAACCATCACCTCTTCCCGTCGCGGAAGCCGCGAAGGCCTTCGGTTTGCGGCCGTCCCGCGCCAGGCGTTGCCGAGATTCACCGTAGCGGAAGCAGCAGAGGATTTCGATAGGCAGCCCGCCAAGCCGAAACTCTCCGTAAGTTCCGCTAAGGCTCATTCGCCTGCCGCGTAGGGCTTTCGACTGGGCAATCTCCCAAAGCCGAAACTTTCCGCGAGTTCGGCGACTTGGGGTACCGGTCGTAACGCTGGAGGCTAGCGGAAGGGGCCGCGATTGAGCAAATGTTTGCGCAGCTTTCCGACAAGCCAAATTCATCCCGATTTGTGACGTAGGCTGCAGTTGCTGGCAGTGCTCCAAAATCCCGGCGGGCGCTGAGACGGCGGCCCGAACGTCGCCAGACCAAGTTCTGGCACACAATGCAGATGAGGTCCAAGATGGCCAAAACCGTGATCGCGTTGGTACTGGCAATTGCCGGCTGCTTTGCCTTCGTCAACCTTCTATGCTTAGGCAATATGGGAATCCTGGAACAAGAAATCAACTCGTACAACAGTCCGGCGAACAAGTCGACCAAATTCGAGGCGTTCCACCCCGAAAACAACGGCTGGTTCTACGACAACCTCCCCGGCGCGGGTGGCTCCGGCTCCGGTGCCAGCGGTGGTGATGTGAGTAGCAATCCCTTCGTCGAAACTCCGTAAGCGAAATCGCCAGCGGAGGAAAGATCGCGAAGGCCCTCGGCGTCCACAAAGCTCCGGTCAATGGGGCTGCCGAAACTCTGCACGCAGTCCGCTACGAGAGACGGAAGGTCGAAACTCTGACCGAGTTTCGCTGCGGGGCGGTTACTCCTGGCCTGCTTCGACTTGTGGCAGATCTTCCAACGATTCCAGGCCGAATAGGACCAGGAATCGTTCGGTAGGAAAGTAGTGCGGCAAAGCGCGTCCACCATCTTCGGGCTTGATTCGCCTCATTTCCAACAGTCGTCGGCGGACCAGCTGATTCAGCACACTCCCGCAGTCTCGACCTCGCTGGTCGTTGACGCGCTGCGCTGAGATACCAGGCTGGTATGCCACCAAACTCAAAACCTCCACGGCCAGCTGGCTCAGCCGTGCCTCGCGGACCTTGCCCAAGAACGCTTGGCGCACCGTTTCGATCTCTGGGGCGATCGATAGTCGGTACCCCGCTTGGTCACGGACGATTCGAAAGGCCTGCTGATGATCCCGGTAAGAGTCATTAAGCTGGTCGACGATCTGGTCCACTTCGTTGGCAGTGACGTCTCGCATTAGCGATGCGAGCCTCTCCGGTGTAAACGCTTGGTTATCCGGGTGACCGACGAAGAGCGCTGCCTCGATGATCGCTTCCGGTGTGATTGGCGACCCGTCTTCTTCTCCCGCAGGATCCTCATGTGACTCCAGACTCGGATCCGCCTGGGCTGACGGTGCTTCCGGTTCGACGACAGCGAATTCGTCCGGAGCGTGCTTGGCGGCCGCACGAGCGTAGGCGGCTCCCAGATCATCAAGCGAAAGCTCTCCGTCGCCCGAATCCAGGCCCTCGTCTTCTAGCGGTGGGAACTCAACGTTGTCTTCGTCGGTCACGTTCTCACCATCGCGCGTGCGGCCACTAACGTTCGCTGATCACCGTGCAGGTTGAACTTGCCGTCGCAACCCGCTTTCGTTTCGCATTGAAGATCTCGCATTCGACAAAGCCAATCCTCAACCCACGCTCCACCACTTTGGCATGAGCAACCAGCAAGCCATCTCGGACCGGGCGAATGAAGTTGACCTTCATCTCGATGGTTGAGAAATCCTCTTCGTCCAGCAGAGTGCGCCCAAAGGCGATTCCCATGGCCGCATCGGCCAGGGCCGAGATCAGCCCGCCGTGAACTCTGCCCATCGGATTGTGGTGCTGGCGCCCGCTTTGTATCTGGACAGTCGCTTCCCCGACGTCACCCGGCTGCACGTCAAAGCCGACCAGTTGCGAGATCGGCGCCTCACTGAATCGGTCGGACGAGCCGCTCACGGTTCGCGTTCGACGACGTCCAGTCCCGTCCGCTCGTTGACTGCGGTCATGAACCCGCGCGCCAGCTCACCGGCGGTTTGGCTTCCCAGCATCGTTGCATTCATCCGACCTGTCGGTTGAGCGAATTGACGCCGCAGCTCGTCGGGCTCTGGAGTGAACGCGGTCGGCTGAAAGACGTAGTAGACCGACTTGGGTCCGTTGGGCGCGACGGCTGCGGTTCCCTTTGCGGTCGCAAACACTCCCGCCATGAAGTCTTCCCCAACCGAGTCCAGCGATTGGACGTTGCCGATGGTCACTTGGCCCATGAAGCCAAGTGAATTCAACCAGGTGAATGGCTCCGTGTTGTCCTTGTAGTTTGCATCCTTTGATTCGGGTACCGCATCCGCCAAGGGCGTGCCTGCGTTGACCTTCTCGGCAATCGCCTCGGCAGCCGCCTTGGCGAGTTCACGTGCTTCGATCAAACGAGCCGCTTCGACCACCTCGTCTTGAATCTCTTCCAACGCGGGAACGTACGAATCCTTCTCAGATGTCTTCCAGCTGATGTAGGTTTTCGCGGCGTTGATATCTACCGTCCGCAAGGGTGACATCACGGCCTGGGGTGGGATCCCTTGTCTTGCATCGCCGTACATCAAGAGCCGGTACTGGGGGCCTCGTTGCTGCAGGCTCGATCCCAAACCGAAGGAAGCTGCTATTGATTCCTCTTGAATCTCAAGCACGTTCCGTGGCCCAATCGTGCCGTACTCCAAGCCTATCTCTTCGGCAATGGCTTTCAGGTCGGGACGCTCGGGTGCCGACGATGCGTTGGCAGTGCCTGTTGCCACACGACTCTCGTGGAGGGCTAGCTTGCGGAAGTAGCTCTGCATCTCGCGATAGACCTTGGTGACCGCCTCGTCCAACTGCTTTCGTGCGGTTGGTTGAGCCAGATCATCAGCAATCTGCTCGCGAACGTTTTCGAATGGTTCGGTCTTCGGAGCGTCGGCTTCGTCACTCTCCGCGGACGAATCGTCGCTTTCCTTTTGAGCGACATCAGCCATCGGTGTCTTACTTTCCTGGTCAGCTGCGCTTCCGCCTTCGGACTCACGTGCGTCTTCTGGCTCACTGCTGTCAGTGGCCTCGGTCGCAGGAGCCTGAGCATCTTCTGCCGACGGGGCTGCCGCGTCCGCTGTTTCGTCGTCCGTGGTCACGTCTTGATAGGCGACCAAGCGTGTCGCCTGGAACGTTGAAACACGCGACGACTGAGAAGACTCACCGACGGTAGCCGTATCCGGTTCGCTGGACGACTCAGGCTCGGGTGAGGTCTCTGGCTTGCCGGGTGTCTCCGGCTCGGGAGATGCTTCTGGCTCGGGGGAGTCGCCCGCTTCTGGATCACCGGCTTGCTCGGCATCCTGGCCGGATTCCGCCGTGACCTCCGTTTCGGTCATTTCCTCCGCTGCGTCTGGCTCAGCTTCAGCCGCATCGTCTCCCGCTCCAGAATCGCCTTCGCTGGTCGGCGCCAGCGGATCATCCAACGTCGTGTCTTCGGTGGTTTCCTCCGGCAAGACAAAATCGCCGCCCGAGAGCCGACGCTCGTACTCTTCCCTCAATTCTTCTTCGCTGAAGCCAACGGCAACCCGCTCGGTAAAGGAGTTCAAGTTGGCAGCGACGTACTCGAACTCCGCGACGTAAGGCCGCCGAAAGCCAGGGTCAGGGCTCTGGTCGCTAGGGAAACGCTCTTTCCCGTCTTCGTAGACCTCCTGAATCTTGGCGAGACCGGGATCGGCATCCGTTTGATCGACGTACTCAGAAACCAGTACTCCATAAGCGCTGACCCGCGCCGATTGATTCAGTTTCTTAAAACTCTCCCAAAGCTCGCTGGGCGTTTGGATCGGCATGCGACCATCGACCAACCCGCTTAAAGCGCCTCGCTGATAGGCATCAGCGAGCAAGTGGCTGCGAAGTTGGTCGTAAAGGTGATAACGGCCCATCGTGTTCTGAGTGCTCTGCATCAGCAACGCAATGACCTCGCTCTCGCTAAGGATCCCGTCGGTGAAGTTATTCAGCCACACGCCGATCGCGGTGTCGTCCAACTCCAGGCCAGCCTTTTTGGCTTCCCCCGCCATCTGCAAGACCTGCACCGTGGTCGTCGGCCCAGGCTGAGGCGTGATTCCAACTGCCTGGATCTGTTTGGTCTGTGCGTTGTACTGGAAACCGGGAACACGGGGCGCTCCGCCCCGATCAATCGTCTGCTGCGCCAATTCGCTCAGAAAACGCAGCGTGGAAAGGTGGTTCCGCGTGAAATTGATCTCGCGTGACTGCCGAATCTCTTTTCCGTCGAAGGTAGCGACAACCGGATCGGCCATTTGGGCTGCCCCGCCGGAACGACGCAGATAGCTGTCTAGCGCCGGCAACACGACGAAAGAGAACAAAGCCAAACCTGTCAGCACCACCATCAGTGGCTTGAGGTTACGGCGAAAAATTTCGAAAGGACTGTTGCTCATGAGTTAGCAATTCAGCAAAAGGGAACCTGCGGCAAGCATTTTGCTTGTCAGGTTCGCAGATAGGAGGTCTGGCGTCGTCTTGGCTTCCCTGCAACTGGCGAAGGCGGCTTGACAAGCCGGGCTTCCCTTCCAACTCTGGTCGCCTTGGGTTGGCCTACCGAAGATCCACTCACGGCCATTCGACGCAGTGAAGGGGAAAGCGTATCGCCGCCTGTTTTCGAGGGTCAAGCCGAGATCCCCCTGCGAAGTTGGTTTGGCCCCATTGTTCTTGAGATCTCGCTTCCATTCTTTCCAGGTGAAACTCCCCATCCATGGCTAAAAAAGCGGCTAAGACTTCGAGCGGCAAAAGCTTGGTGATTGTCGAATCACCCGCGAAAGCTAGGACGATCTCGAAGTTCCTGGGCAAAGGATACCAGGTCGAGGCCAGTGTGGGGCACGTTCGTGACCTGCCGGGTGGTGCCAAGGAGATGCCCGAGAAATTCAAGAAAGAGCCGTGGGCTTACTTGGGAGTCAACACCGAAAACGACTTTGAGCCGATCTACATCGTTCCCGATGACAAGAAGAAACAGGTCAACCTGCTGAAGAAGGCTCTCAAGGATGCCGACAACCTGTACCTCGCGACGGATGAAGACCGCGAAGGGGAAGCAATCAGCTGGCACCTGCACGAGTTGCTAAAGCCCAAGGTGCCGGTTCATCGCTTGGTTTTCCACGAGATTACCCAAGACGCGATCCAACGCGCCCTGGACGAGCCGCGCGAGATTGATGACGGACTGGTCCGAGCCCAGGAAACACGCCGAATTCTCGATCGACTGTACGGGTACGACGTCAGTCAGCTGCTGTGGAAAAAGGTGGGTCGCGGGCTCAGTGCCGGACGCGTTCAGAGTGTGGCGGTTCGTCTGATCGTGGAACGAGAGCGTGAGCGGATGGCGTTTGTCGACGCCACGTACTGGGACCTGGAAGCGATCTTCGAAACTTCCGACGGCGATTCACTGCCTGCAACGCTATCCGCCGTCGACGGACGCAAGCTGCCCAGCGGCAAGGACTTCGATTCCAAGACGGGCAAATTGACCAAGCCCGAGTTGCTTCAGATGAACGAATCGGACGCCGTCGAATTGGTCCAACGTCTGAAAGGCGCCGACTTCGAAGTGACCAAGGTCGAGGTGAAGCCCTTCACCGAACGCCCCAAAGCACCCTTCACTACCAGCACACTGCAGCAGGAAGCCAACCGCAAGCTCGGATTCACTGCACGCCGGGCAATGCAGGCAGCCCAGAAACTGTATGAAAACGGCTACATCACCTACATGCGGACCGACAGCACCACGCTCAGCAAAGAGGCGATGAGTGCGGCTCGAAACCTGGTGCGAACCGTCTACGGCGAACCGTTCTTGCACTCACAGGAACGCGTTTACAAAGGCAAAGTCAAAAACGCCCAAGAAGCCCACGAGGCGATTCGGCCAGCCGGCACCGAGTTTCGGTTGCCCGAGAGCGTGCGCGGCGAACTCGATCCCGACCAATTCAAGCTGTACGACCTGATTTGGAAGCGAACCGTCGCCTGCCAAATGGCGGACGCACGCAAGCAGCGAATCAGTGTCACGATCGATGGCGGCGGCGCCACGTTCTCCGCCAGCGGAACCAGCATCCTGTTCGAAGGTTTCTTGCGGGCCTACGTCGAAGGCAGCGACGATCCGGAAGCCGAGTTGTCAAACCGCGAGCGATTGCTGCCAAGCGTTGCCGAAAAGGATGCCTTATCGGCCAAGGATTTGGACCCCAAGAGCCACACCACTCAGCCGCCCGCGCGATTCAGCGAAGCCGCCCTGACGCGGACCCTGGAGGAGAAAGGGATTGGGCGACCGAGTACCTACGCGTCGATCATCGAAACGATCCAGAACCGCGACTACGTCTACAAGAAAGGAAATGCGCTGGTTCCCAGCTGGACCGCCTTCAGCGTCGTGCGGCTGATGGAGCGTCATTTTGGCCCTTTGGTGGACTACGAGTTCACGGCCCAAATGGAGGACTACCTCGATTCGATCAGTCGCAAAGAAGCGGAGCACCTGGAGTACCTTCAGCGATTCTATTTCGGTGACGACCGCGAGGATCCGCAGTCGGCCGAACATGGCAAAGGTATCGGACTGAAGCCGCGGCTGGACAGCAAGATCGGCGAGATCGATGCTCGCGACACCGCGATGTTCTCTTTGGGGACTCCGCAGGAAGGTGACTTTCGGGACGAGGTGTTCGTGCGGGTCGGCAAGTATGGGCCGTTTCTCCAGCAAGGATCTGACGATGATCCGGACAAGAAACGGACTGCCCCAATCCCGGACGGCATGGCACCCGATGAGATGGATTTGGCCAAAGCGCTGGAGTTGTTCGAGTCCGCGTCTCTCGAAGACGAGCCCCTCGGGATGCATCCTGAGTCCAACAAGCCGGTGTTCATTAAAGTCGGACGGTTTGGCCCCTACGTCCGACTGGGAGATAAGGATGACGATGAGGGCAAGAACGCCGGTCTGCTGAAAGGGATGACACCGGAAGACCTGACATTGGAAGTCGCTTGCAAGCTGCTTTCTCTGCCACGCGATTTGGGCGAACACCCGGAATCGAAACAGCCGGTGCAAGCTTTCAATGGAAAGTTTGGTCCGTACATCAAGTGCGAATCCGAAACTCGGTCACTTCCCGAAGGCGTGTCGCCGATTGAAGTCACGTTGCAGGAAGCGCTGGACCTGCTCAAGCAACCCAAGACGCGAGGAAAACGAGCTCCCAAGGAACCGATCAAGAAGTTCGAGAAGCCCTCACCGGTCACCGAACAAGAAGTCAAGATCCTGGAGGGACGTTTCGGTCCCTACGTGACCGATGGCCAAACCAACGCCTCCGTGCCACGCGGGACCGACCCGAAGGAACTGGATTTCGAAGCCGCGCTGAACTTGTTGGCCGAGCGAGCGGCAAGAGCACCCGCAAAGAAGAAAAAGAAGAAGGCAACCAAGAAGAAGGCTGCAAAGAAGAAAACGGCCAAGAAGAAAGCCGCGAAGAAGAAGGCAGCTAAGAAGAAAGGCGTGATCAAGAAGAAATCGTAGACTCCCAACTTCGTTTCCAAATCCCCCGAGTCTTGTGATCACGCCAAACCGACGATCGGTTCGCTTCGGACACCACTACGATCTCTTTCGCTGCTCGGGGTGCGAAGTCCCGTCAACATTCGCTAACATGCCGGTTCCGCCATGGAGTCATCCAACGGCGGACGTCACCGCCGACACTGCGTCGGCGTCGTCCATCGAAAGACATTGCATTCAGTTCTTATTCGTTTCTAGGAGTCACCAGACATGCCAGGTACGGAACGCCGTCGTGAGCTTCGTCGCCGCCGACAACGCCGCCAAAAGACCGCCAGCTTGATTGCTCGCGTTCAGAAGGGGTCGATGGACAAGTCCGAGGCCGCGCGAAAGCTACGCCGAATGACGTCGGGCGCCGACGTGGTGATCAAACGCGAAAAGTGGGCCTAGTGCTTCACTAAGATAGAAGTTCGGTTCCTTTCATCAGCCGAGCCGCTCGCGTCTGGTTTTTCTCCAGGAGTCGTGGGCTGGCGCACTGCGACCGATCCTAACGCTGGTTTGGGACCGTGCACGGGTCGCCGGTTACCACACAACAGTCGAGCACTTTTTTTGACGCTCTGGTGAACCCTGGCTGAGCCAGCTGCGTACGTCCGGCCAAACATTCTGTTCTTCTCCCCCCTACAGGTCGATTGCTGAGTATGGCAGCCACCACGCAGGCCGATCCCGCCACTGCGACCGACGCGTCGACATCGCGACGTCCGATGATCGAAGCGATCGGGCTAAGCAAGTTTTACGGTCCCTTTGCAGCCGCCCGCGACGTTAGCTTCTCGGTAGGCGAGGGCGAATTGGTTGCTTTCCTGGGCCCCAACGGTGCTGGGAAGAGCACCACAATGAAAATGTTGACCGGCTACATCGCTCCCAGTGAGGGTGTCGCCAAGATCGCCGGCTGCAACATGATGGACGACCGCATCAAAGGCAGTCGCCAGCTGGGCTACCTGCCCGAAAACGGTCCGCTTTATCCTGAAATGACACCTTCGGCGATGCTCGAGTTTTTCGCCGACGCACGAGGGATGTCCAAGGCGGAGAAGCGTGACCGTATCGAAGCGGTCGTCGACATCTGTGACTTGTCCTCGGTGATGTACAAGCCGATGAGCAAGCTGTCCAAGGGTTTCAAGCAGCGGTGCGGCATGAGCCAGGCGCTGTTGCACGAGCCGGACGTGTTGATTTTGGACGAGCCGACGGCGGGTTTGGACCCCAATCAGATTCGCGGCGTCCGCAAGACGATGCGTCGTCTGGCGGAAACCAAAACGATTCTGCTCAGCACGCACATCCTTCAGGAAGTCGAAGCGATGGCCAATCGCGTCGTGCTGATTAACGAAGGACGCAAAGTCTACGATGGCGACGTCGCTGGACTGCGTACGACCGGAGACGGTGACTTGGATGAGGCGTTCCACAAGCTGACGCATGCCGAATCATCCGGCCCCTGATCGCATTCTCGTTTTGCTCCCTTCTGAGTCATGCCGCTCGCTGTCGCGTGACTCTGAATCCACTCATTGAATCGAAGCATTAACCATGGCGCTTAACAACGTCGTCTCAGCCGTGCTCAGCCTCTTGTTGCTGAACCTGGTTTTCTTTGCGGTGCTGATGCTGATCGTAGCGTTACTTGCCTCCGGCAAACGCGCCGCGTTCGCGGTCATGAAGCGGAATTTCGTCGGCTACTTCAGCAATCCGACTGGGTACGTCTTTCTCTGTATTTTCGTCTTCTTGACGTCAGTCGCTGCCTTTTGGCCCTACGAGTTTTTCAACGCCAACCTCGCCACGCTGGACCAACTGAATTATTGGTACCCGCTGATCATGCTGGTCTTTATCCCGGCGATCACGATGAGTATTTGGGCGGAAGAGAAGCGTCAGGGCACCGACGAGTTGCTGTTGACGTTACCCGCCGATGACTTCGACATCGTGATCGGCAAGTACATGGCT
This sequence comes from Planctomycetota bacterium, assembly GCA_039196805.1. Lineage (GTDB taxonomy): Bacteria > Planctomycetota > Planctomycetia > Pirellulales > Pirellulaceae > JBCCUO01. The sequence goes on from JBCCUO010000035.1 coordinate 10,681, forward strand.
GGAGCCGGGATTTTCACCGCTTCACTGGTGTTCAGCCAGGTCAGCGCGTTTGTCACGTTGGCGATTCTGACCGAAGGCCAGCTGGATGTTGGCCTGATCTTCACGACCTACCTTGGGTATTGGTTCGTTGGCCTGACGATGATCGCGATCGGAATGATCGCCTCGTTCCTTACCGGCAACCTGACCGTCGGATTTATCCTGGGTGCCCTTTTCAATGCGCCGCTGGCTTTCGCGTCCTTGGCCGGATCGATCATGCCGAACGAACGCATTGCCGAGTTGCTTGGAGGCAGCGGGATCGCTCGTCCCTTCGACGACTTCGGACGCGGCGTCATCAGCTCATCCTCGATCGCTTACTTTCTGCTGGTCGCCGGCGTGGCGCTCTACGTCAGCATGGTTTTGATCGGAAGGCGCCACTGGACCGGTGGCAAAGACGGTAACGCCATGGCATGGCACTACATCGCCCGGGCACTCGCTTTGGTGTTGTTCACAGGAGGCGCCGTCGTCCTGCTTCGCAACCAAGACTTTGTCCGCTTTGATGCCACCGAGAACAAAGTCAGCTCGTTGGCTCC
>JBCCUO010000036.1:0-11243 GCA_039196805.1 Planctomycetota bacterium
ATGGGATTGGTGCAGATGCCACTGGACATCGGGTCCATCATGACCGCGAGTGTGGCGTTGGGCATCGCGGTCGATGACACCGTTCACCTGCTGAGCCGGTTTGCCTCGCGTCGCGCTCGCGGGCTGACCCAAGTCAACGCGTCGATCGGGGCGCTGAAGCAGTGCGGCTACGCGATGGTTCAGACCACGCTGGTCTGCGGACTGTCGCTGATGGTCTACCGGTTGAGTGATTTCAATCCGACACGAAACTTCGCGGTGCTGATGTTTGGCTTGCTGTCCGCGGCCTTGCTCGGTGATCTGATCTTTCTTCCGGCGCTGCTGAGCAGCCCGCTCGGGCGTTTGCTTGCCCGACCGGTCGGGACCGATCCGCAAGCCGAGATCAGTCGCGACGGCGAATCGCCGATCTCCGACACACGGGAATTGCCGGTGCGGAACCCGGCGCACCCGAAGTCATCCAGCGTCGGTGAACCAGCGATGGCACAGCGAATTCATTCGGAGGCAGCGGATCGACTACCATAGGGGACTCCCCCGCCAACCTCCCGCCCTCCGGCCAGACCGACATGACCAATCACCACACCGCAAAATTGGCACCTTCGCACGCTTCTTCGACAAGTCGTAGCCCTGAGTCATCCGCGACGGCGGTCCCGTCGCGAAGAGCTTTCTTGCAGAGTGGCTCCGTGGGCATCGCGGCGACCGCGTTGATGTCTGGTGTCCACGTCTCGGCCGCAGAGTCCAAGGTGAGTGGTTCGCCATCCAACACGGTTCGCCTGGCTGTGATCGGTGCGGGCGGTCGCGGCAAGGGAGCGGTCATCGATTCGTTGACCATCAACCCCAACGCCAAGCTGGTGGCGATCGCTGACATCAACCAGGAAACGCCTGGTAAGGTCAGAGCGGCCATGGCGAAACGATTCGGCGATCGAATCGATGTCAAGGACGATGCGATGTACAGCGGCTTAGACGCCTATCGCCGCGTGTTGGATCGTGACGACGTGGACGTTGTGCTGTTCGCGACCCCGCCTGGGTTCCGTCCGCAGTACGTCATGGAGGCGGTCCAGGCGGGCAAGCACGTCTTCGCGGAGAAGCCAACCTGTGTCGACCCGGCAGGCTATCACACCTGCTTGAAGGCGGATGAGCTTGCCAATCGAAACGGAACGTCAATTGTCACCGGCACCCAGTACCGCCGACAGACCAGCTTCATCGAAGTGATCGACCGGATTCACTCTGGCGCGATCGGAGAGATCATCAGTGCGACGACGCGCTATTGCTCGCAAGGCATTTGGTTCAAGAATCGCCCTGAAGGGATGAGCGATACCGAGTACCAGATCTTCAACTGGATGCACTTCATTTGGTTGTCGGGTGATCAGATCGTTGAGCAGGCCGTTCACAACATCGACGCGGTCAACTGGCTGATGGGCGGGCCACCGGAGACCGCGTACGGTAGTGGCGGCCGCTTCACGCGACCGGAAGGAAGCGAGATGTGGGACAACATGGCGATCGACTACACCTATCCCGGCAACAAGGTCGTCTCATTCATGTGCCGCCAGATACCGGGCTCGACCAGCGCCAACCACACGTTCGTGTACGGCACCAAAGGGATCGCACGCGTTGGGTCGTACAGCACCGGTGCATCGCTGATGACCCCGGACGGTGAAGAAACCTGGTCGATCAAAGGCAGCATCTCTGACGCCTACAAGCAGGAACACAAAGACTTGGTCGATTCGGTGGTCCAGGGGAAGCCGATCGTCGAATTCAAGCAGACGGCGGAGAGTTCGCTGACCGCAGTCATGGGACGGTTAGCAGCCTACACCGGCAAGTTAGTCGATTGGGACTTCGTTAGCCAAAAGTCGACGCTGGATCTGTTCCCCGAGACGATCGATTTCAACGGAGCGCGTCCGGAATCGAAGTACGCCATCCCTGGCCGCGAAAAGCTGGTTTAAAAAGGCGACGCCGTGCCCTTGTTTGATCGATCGTTGCGATGCACATCGCCGGCATCCGCAGGACCCGCCCCAAGCGACAATGCCATCGCCTGACGCTACACTTTTCGCCTTGATCCGATTCGCCTTCCTCGCATTAGTTCCGTCTGCCAATGGCCTCCTCTGACTCTTCGATCCCCGCCGATACGGTTGACTCGGCACCGCAACCCGCCACCAGCGAAAGAGTCCAATCGGACCGGGAACTCTTGTTGGCGGCGAAGAAGGAGGGCAAGGTCCTTTCCGCGTTCGTTCGTTTGTCGGGGCCCGGCTGGCTGCAGAGCGCGATCACCTTGGGCGGCGGCTCGTTAGCGGGATCGTTGTTTCTGGGCGTGTTGGGTGGAACCAGCATGCTGTGGCTGCAATTGGTCGCGATTGTGATGGGCGTGATCATGCTTTCGGCGATCAGCTACGTCACGTTGTCGACCGGTCGGAGACCGTTCGAAGCGATCAACAATGAAATCAATCCCGTGTTGGGGTGGGGATGGCTGATCGCAACCTGCATGGCCAACATCATTTGGTGCATGCCCCAATTCAGCCTCTGCTACGACGCGCTTGACAAGAACATCTTTACGATTGCTGGTGGCGACGGACTGGGGAACGACGCGAACGTTCAGATGACCGTCACGGCGATCTTGTTTGCCGCCGCGTTGGCGATCGTGATGATGAACATCAAGCAGGGGAAAGCCGCCAAGTTCTTTGACATCTTCTTGAAGGCATTGATCGGCATGGTCGTGATCTGCTTCTTTGGTGTGGTGGCTCTGCTGGCTTACAACGGCAGTTTGGATTTCGGGGCGATCTTTGCCGGATTTGTCCCCGACTTCAGCCAGTGGTCGCAGCCCACCGGCGATCTGCGCGAGATCACAGCAGGCCTGTCCGAATCGGGCCAGACCTACTGGACCTCCCAACTGGCCAGCAGCCAGCGCACCGTGATGATTGCGGCCGCGGCGACTGCGGTCGGCATCAACATGACGTTCTTGCTGCCCTACTCAATGCTTTCACGGGGTTGGGACAAGCCGTTCCGTGGCTTGGCCCGGTTCGACCTCTCCACCGGCATGGCGATCCCCTACATCCTGGTCACCACCTGTGTCGTCGTGGCCGCTTCGGCCTCGTTCCACGGTAAGATCGACGACCAACTGAAGAGCAGTCAATTGGCGGAGATGAAGTCGAGTCCGCTGTACGAGAAGGTGGTTCCCTCGTTGATTGCTCGTGTCGAAGCAGAAGTTGGCGCGGAGGCGATCGCGGCGTTGTCCGAGGAAGAGAAGTCTTCACGAGTCACCGAGCGATTTGCGCCCAAACCAAAGTCGGAGGGGGAGCAGGCTGATTCGCTGGATGAAGCATTCATCCAAGACATGATCCCCGTCATCGAAGCGGAAGCGAGCGCGGAAGCTGTCAAGGCGTTGACCGAGGAAGAGAAGCTTGCCAGGGTAGCGGCTCTGTCAGTTGAAGAGAAACAGCTCGGAGCCGCACTGGTCAAAAGAGACGCGTTCGAGCTTTCGCAAACGCTATCGCCATTACTGGGCGAATCCTGGTCCAAGCTGATCTTTGGTCTGGGTGTTTTTGGGATGGGCTTCTCCACGATCATCATCCTGATGTTGATCAACGGCTATGCGTTTCGCGAAATGGTCAATCGTCCCAACAGCATGCCGGCCTTTGCGGTCGGCGTCCTGGTGGATGGAACGGCCGGTGCCAGTTGGTTCTATTTTTGGAACAATCCCGACCTGAAGTTCTATCTGGCGATCTATGCGTCGACCTTCGGTAGCATGCTGCTGCCGGTGGCCTACATCGCGTTTTTCTTGATGATGAACAGCAAGAGCATCCTCGGCGACGAGAAACCGAGGGGATTCAGCATGCTCGTTTGGAACGTTCTGATGGGCTTGTCGGTCGCTGGTGCGATCGTGGCGGCCGGGACTGCGATCATTGACAAGGTGAACGGCGGGGACCAGGTCACATCGTCCGTTGTGCTGACATTGTTGGTCGGTTTTCTGGTTGCCATCGCGGCGGGTTTCCTGCACAAATGGCTCGCGGCTCCTCGGCCTGAATCGATCGGCCCCGAATCGGTTTGATCGTCACGCATCGCTCTGCATGGGAATGGAATCGTCTATGGCTCAATGGATAAGCATCGCGGATGCCAGGCAGGAAGCTTCGGTCGGTGATGACCGGGAAGTCCGCGGCTGGGTTCGAACCCGGCGCGATAGCAAAGCCGGATTCAGCTTCATCGAAGTCAACGACGGCAGTTGTTTTGGCAACCTGCAAGTCGTCGCTCCGGGGGAACTGGCGAACTACGCTGACGACGTGCAGAAGCTGACCGCCGGTTGCAGCGTCGTCGTAATCGGCAATCTGGTTCCCTCACCGGCCAAGGGACAAGCGACCGAACTGCAAGCCACCGCCGTGCGCGTTCTGGGCTGGGCGGACCCGGAGACTTATCCGCTGCAAAAGAAGCGGCACTCATTTGAGAAGCTTCGCGAGTGGGCTCATCTTCGAACGCGCACCAACACGTTTGGCGCCGTGATGCGAGTGCGTGACCAGATCAGCCAATCGATCCACCGCTTCTATGCCGAGAACGGATTTCGATATGTTCATACGCCGATCATCACGGCGAGTGACTGCGAAGGCGCGGGCGAGATGTTTCGGGTCACCACGCTGGACATGGAGCGGCTGGCCAAGTCGGGTGGGCCCGTCGACTACGGGCAAGACTTCTTTCAAAAACCAGCCTACCTGACGGTCAGCGGCCAATTGAATGGCGAAACGTATGCGTGTTCGCTCGGACGGATCTACACGTTTGGCCCAACGTTTCGCGCCGAAAACAGCAACACCAGTCGGCACCTGGCCGAATTCTGGATGGTCGAGCCCGAGGCCGCGTTCTTCGACCTCAGCGACAACATGCAGCTGGCCGAAGCGTTCTTGAAACGCATTTTCAACGATTGCCTGGAACACTGCGGCGAAGACATGGAGTTCTTCGACCAACGGATCCAAAAAGGCCTTCTCGACCAGATCCGTGGAGTGGCTGCAGACTCATTCCGTCACATGTCGTATACCGAAGCGGTTTCCGTGCTGGAAAAGTCTGACGCCAAGTTTGAATTCCCGGTCAGCTGGGGCATTGATTTGCAGGCCGAACACGAACGCTACCTAACGGAGCAACACGTGGGCGGTCCCGTTATCTTGACCGACTATCCGTCGTCGATCAAACCGTTCTACATGCGAGTCAGCGACGACGGACGCACGGTGGCAGCGATGGACGTGTTAGTCCCGGGCGTCGGAGAGATCATTGGCGGCAGTCAACGTGAAGAACGCTTAGATGTGCTGGAGCGCCGGATGAAAGAGGCTGAGCTGGACCTATCCGACTATGACTGGTACCTCGATCTACGACGCTACGGATCGGTGCCGCATGCCGGATTCGGCCTGGGGCTGGAGCGTGCCGTTCAATACGTCACCGGGATGAGCAACATTCGTGACGTGATTCCCTTCCCCCGCACTCCCGGTCATGCCGATTTCTGAGTTGGCGGACACCATGAGTGGATGGGGACGACTTGCGCCGTCACCCACCGGCGCCCAGCATCTGGGCAACGCGCGAACGTACCTGTTGACCTACTGGGCGGCATTGGCGCTGGATCAACAACTGGTCCTACGAATCGAGGACATCAATTCGCCTCGCGTCAAACCTTGGGCGACCCAGCAAGCGATCGACGATCTGGCATGGCTGGGGATTCGTTGGCAGCAAGGACCTGACTTAGGCGGACCCCATGAACCGTACGTCCAAAGTCGGCGGACGAAACTCTACGACGCGTGGCTTCAGCAGCTGATCGATCGGGACCTGGCTTATCCTTGCACTTGCTCTCGAGGCGATGTGGCCGCGGCGGCGGACGCCCCTCATCGTGGCGACCACGTTGTGGTGTATCCAGGGACCTGTTCCGGTTGGCACGTTGGTGATTCGCTGCCCCCGCAAGGGACCTATTCCTGGCGTTTTCGCACCAAGGACGCCCCATGCCGGTTCGACGACGCGATCGCGGGGACGCAGACCTGCGAGAGTGTGTCGCAGCGATGGGGCGATTTCCCGCTGACTCGCAAGACGGGCGAAGTGGCGTACCAGTTGGCTGTGGTGGTCGACGACATCGAGATGGGGATCACTCAAGTGGTGAGGGGTGACGACTTGATCACCAGTACCTTCTGGCAGCTGGAACTGTATGCCGCGTTTGACGCCAAGCCACCAGACTACGCGCACGTTCCCTTGGTCGTTGGGACCGACGGTCGGCGGTTGGCCAAGCGACACGGCGACTCACGGCTGAGCCAATACCGCGACCGTGGTGTCGCCGCGCAAACCGTGATCGCCTGGGCCGCCAAGACACTCGGTCTGGCAAGCGAAGATCAGCCCGACGATTCGCTGTCACATCAACGGATCGTCGATCACTTTCAATGGTCGGCGATCCGTCACGAGGTAGCGGTCGTGGAAGACACGAGAGGCTTTGGAGGCGTCACCTAAACGTCTCGCGGCGCAACCGTCGTCGATGCCACGCATCACGCGGGCAGCCATTTCGGACTACGTAAGAGAGGAGCTGCCAAGCGACACACATTCCTGACGTCAGGATGAGCCTGGCTTGAGAGTTTCAACCGAAACGCCACCAAAGAAAAAGCGACCGACCATCAGGCCCGTCGCTTCGCTGCACGGATAGGGAGCATCTGATCACAGACGCGATGAGCCGAGACTACTCGTCACCGTACTCGTCTTCGCCGTAGTCGTCGCCCAATTCGTCTTCCATTGCGTCTTCTGAGTTTTCGTCACCGGCTTGAATTCCGGGTTCACCTCCGCCATTGCAGCCGGTCAGCCCACTCAACCCGAAACAGCAAATGCCCATCAGGGCGATCAACCAGAACTTTTTCATGTCACTTTCCCAATGAATCTTGTACAAGAAGTCCGACCAGCCGTAGCAGCTGACTCACATTAGATTAAGACCCGAGACCGGCAAGATCAACTCCACAGTCCGCCCCCGACGGTAACTTGGTCGACTTAAACGGTTACTCGTCCGCCGCGCGTGCGAATGGCGTCAGGACTGGTTCGTAGTCGCACATTTCGCCGGCGTCAAAGTACAGCTCCAATTCACGCTCGGCCGCCGCGGGACCGTCGCTGGCATGTACCAGGTTCATCTGACGACTGCTGCTGAAGTCGCCTCGGATGGTGCCGGGCAACGCCTTCAATCCGCTGGTGGCTCCCAGCATGTCTCGGACGACTTGAATCGCCTCCAAACCATCGATCGCCAGGGCTACAATCGGGGCGGACGTGATGAACTCTTCCAGGCTGGGATAAAACGGCTTGTCAACATGTTCCGCGTAGTGCTGCTTCGCCAAGTCCGGGGTCACTCGCAGCATTTTCATGGCCACGATGTTGAGCCCCTTGGCTTCGAATCGCGACACGATTTCTCCCATCAAACGGCGCTGGACGACATCGGGTTTCAGCAAGACCAGGGTGCGTTGCATCTCAATTCGGCTCCGGCAGGTTGGCCACTTTCATGTGGCGCTGGGGACTGTTGTTTCGCGCTGGTTTGAGACTCACGCCCGCACGATCACTGACAAAGCGGTCAGTGAGGGATCAGCGCAAGCGGGAGTATCGGTAACAGGCTGTTTTCGCGATAGACGGGTACTGGTCAGCGGGCGGGGCGTGATCGACGTCAGCTTGATCGAAGTGGTTGCGACAGATGTACACGTCCCCATAATGGGGCCATGGACGCATTGCTTGACGGATTGACCACGGCCCAACGCGAGGCCGTTTGCCACGTGGATGGGCCACTTCTGATCCTGGCAGGTCCGGGAAGTGGAAAGACGCGTGTCGTGACTCACCGGATTGCGCACCTGATCGGTCACGGAATTCCCGCATGGCAGATTGCGGCGCTCACCTTCACCAACAAGGCAGCCGACGAGATGCGGATGCGCGTCAATTTGTTGGCGCCGCAGCAAAAGGTCTGGATGGGCACCTTCCACCGGTTTTGCGCCCAGCTGCTACGACGTTACGCATCTCTGGTGGGGCTGTCAGAGAACTACAGCATCTACGATATGGCCGATTCACGCCAAGCGATGAAGCGGGCGATTGAAGCGGCAGACGTCTCGACGACACACACCTCTCCCGAACAGATCGCGGCGGCGATCAGCACCGCGAAGAATCGCTTGATCACACCCGAGATGATGCAAAATCAAACGCATCACGCGCGGCAAACGATCCCGGCCCAGGTCTATCCGGTTTATCAACAGCAACTGCTCCGAGCCAACGCGGTCGACTTTGATGACTTGCTGTTTCACGTCGGCCTGTTGCTGCGAACCAATGCGGAGCTCCGCGCCGAGCTCGATGCGAAGTTTCGCTACGTCCTGGTGGACGAATACCAAGACACCAACTTGGCCCAATACTGCATCGTCCGAGCGCTATCGATCGACCACCCCAACCTGTCGGTGACTGGGGATCCAGACCAGTCGATCTACGGATGGCGGGGCGCCGACCTGAACAACATCCTCGACTTTGAAAAGGACTATCCGGCGGTCAAAACGGTTCGCCTGGAACAGAACTACCGCAGCACGCCCAACATCCTGCGCGTGGCCGATCAATTGATTCGCCACAACCGGCGACGCAAGGCAAAGTCGTTGTTCACCGATCAGGAAGAAGGCGAAATGGTGCAGATGCGGCTGTACCAAGATGGTCATGAAGAGGCGGACGACATCGCTGACCAAGTCGCCGCCAAGATCGCCACCAGCGACGCGCGACCGAGGGACTTTGCGGTCTTCTGCCGTATGAACGCGCTCACTCGTTCACTGGAACACGCGTTTCGCAATCGAGGGCTGCCCTATCAAATCATCAATGGGCTGGAGTTCTACCAACGAAAAGAAATCAAGGATCTGTTGGCCTACCTGCACTTGATCAATAACCCGTCCAATGACGTGGCGCTGACACGGATCATCAATGTGCCCACTCGTGGCATCGGAGCGAAGACGGTCGAGCGACTGCGAGGACATGCTGATCGCCACCGCATTCCGATGCTGGAAGCGGCTCGCCAAGTCGCTCAGGTCGACGGTGTGAACTCGAGAGCGATCAAGATGGTCGGTCAGTTCGTTCAGCTATACGACCGGCTGAATGCCAAAGCCACGGCGACGCTGGAGGATTTGCTGCGTTACCTGATCGAAGAAACGGCTTATGAAGCGTTCCTTCAGCACAGTACGGTGGACCAGGATGACAATAGCGCGATGGAAAACGTCGCGGAATTCATCAGTGCCTCCGTTGATTACGACCGCATGCACCCCGACGACGGTAGCCTGGATGGATTCTTGGAACAGGTCGCCCTGGTTGCCGACACCGACGCCTTTGAGGATTCCAGCGATCGAGTGACGTTGATGACGCTACACGCCTCTAAGGGCCTGGAGTTTCCTCACGTTTTTGTCGTTGCAGTCGAAGACGACGTGCTGCCCCACAAGCGATCCAAGGATAATGAGGACCAGTTCGAGGAAGAACGCCGGTTGCTGTTTGTTGGGATCACGCGGGCGAAGCGGACCTTGCAGATCAGTTTTTGCAAGACGAGAACGACCCGTGGCGATTCGCGGCCGGCCATTCCGAGTCCGTTCTTGGGAGAATTGCCGCGAGATGAGATGCGGTACGTTGAATCGGAGTCGCGGCACGACTTTTTTGATGGCTTCGACGACCAGAATGACTTCGGTGATCCCGGCTATCCCGAGTCCTGGGACATCGAAGGCGAACACGATGCCGACCATGTCTCTGAACCGTCGATCACCGACGATGATGTCTGCCAGTTGGAACCCGCAGAACGTGCCGCTCAGTCCAGCAAACCCACTGAGACGCGATCCAATGTGGGCCTGGCCGCCGGACTTCGGACCGCTGCCGACTTGGCCGCCGCCGGATCGACGCCCCTGGGTGCGTATCGCGAAGGCGTCCAAGTCCTTCATCCCGAATACGGCGCGGGGAAGATCTTGAGCGTGACCGGTCGAGGGGTCAAGCGAACCGCCAAGATTCGTTTTGCAGACGAAGAGGTTAGCGTTCGACTAGCGTTCTGTCAGATGCAGCTGGTGCCATAGCAAGCGGTCGTTGACTTGCGCCGACCAACACCAGCCAGGCCTCCCCAGCGGTGCGGTTCGCTCGATGTCAGGATGATGGCCAAGCGGAACCTCAGCGGTTAATCTGCTGGCTGTCCGTTCCTTCTCCAACTGATTTATCGGCATATCCCCAGATGAGCGATTCATACCGGCCCGGCACACTCGCCCTGCACGCTGGCCAGGAACCTGACCCGACCACCAACAGTCGTGCCGTCCCGATTTACGCCACGACCAGCTACACGTTCAATGACACCGACCACGCGGCCAACCTGTTTGGCTTGCAGGAGTTCGGAAACATCTACAGTCGCTTGATGAATCCGACCGTTGACGTGCTGGAGAAGCGGTTGGCGGCCCTGGATGGCGGCGTCACGGGACTCTGTTTTGCATCGGGTCAAGCCGCCATCACGGCTGCCGTTCTGACACTGGCGCACAGCGGTCAAAACATCGTCAGCAGCACGTCGCTGTACGGTGGCACTTGGACCCTGTTCACCCAAACCCTGAAGCAGATGGGCATCGAGGTCCGGTTCTTTGATCCGGACAAACCGGAGGACATTCACGGCTTGGTCGACGAGAACACTCGGCTGGTCTACATGGAGAGCATCGGCAATCCCAAGAATGACATCCCTGATTTCCAGGCGATCGCTGACGCGGCCCACACGGCACCGCACGGAGCGATCCCGGTTTTGTGTGACAACACCACGATGACCCCGATGTTGCTGCAGCCGATCCAGCATGGGATCGACATCGTGATCTACAGCACCACGAAGTTCATTGGAGGTCACGGCGTTCACATCGGCGGAGCGATCGTCGATAGCGGCAACTTCAAATGGGCCGATCAACCGGAGAAGTGGCCCGAATTCTGCGGACCGTCGCCATCGTATCACGGCGCGGTATTCGAGGAGCATCTGCGGGGCATGGGAAACATCGCATTCAATGTCCACATACGAACGCATTGGCTTCGCGACACCGGGGCCGCGATGAGCCCGTTTGCCGCGTTCCTGTTCCTGCAGGGGTTGGAGACGTTGCATCTGAGGATGCCGCGTCATTGCGAAAACGCGTTGGCAGTCGCCAAGTTCTTGGAAGCCCACGATGCCGTGCAGTGGGTCAACTACCCCGGCCTTCCTTCACACAAGGACTTTGGTCGCTGCGAAATGTACTTGCCGCATGGTCAAGGCGCGATCCTGGGCTTTG
>JBCCUO010000037.1:0-11196 GCA_039196805.1 Planctomycetota bacterium
CGATGACAAACCGGACTTGATCCTGGTCAACCGCGATAATCAGCCAAATGCCTTGCTGCTGGGAATCGATGGCAAGCGATTCAGCCAACCGATCCTGTTTGGCGATCCGAATCAATCGAGTCGCGCGGTCGTGACTGGCGATTTCAATGCGGATGGCAATGTCGATTGGGCCGTGGGAAACCTTGGCCAATCCAATACCGTCTACTTGGGCAACGGTGCCGGGGGCGTTTCTAGGTCCGTGACGTTCGGCAATCCGGACGCAGACACGTACGCGCTAGCGGCTGGTGACATGAATCGTGATGGGCAACTGGACCTCGTCGCTTGCAACGCTGGGCAGTCCAATGTGGTGGCGATCAATCGGGACGCAGCGGGGTCGTTCGAAGCAATTGCCTTTGGCTTGCCTGACGAGGCGAGCTACGGCTGTTGCCTAGACGATTTCGATGGAGATGGCGATCCAGACGTTGCGGTTGCCAACTCAGGTGGGCTGAACCGAATCTACTTGAATCCAACGATTTCACGGTAGGAAACGATGCGAAAGCAACTCTTTGCGCTGCTCATGTGCCTGCCCTCGATAGGATTGCCCCCGTTGATAGCTGGGAACAACTGGCCCGGCTTTCGAGGCATTGCCGGTGTGGGCGTTGTGCAGGACGCCCAGCTTCCTCATCGCTGGGACGCGACGGACCCCAATGATCCTGCCGTTAGGTGGCGCGTCCATGTGCCTGGGTTAGGGCACGGTAGCCCAGTTGTGTTCGGCAACAAGATCTTCTTAACCACCGCCATCGCATCCGACGGCCGGGCATCTCTGAAGCTTGGCCGAGGCGGCATCAAAGCTGCTGAGGGAGATGGGGAGCAAACTTGGGCCGTGTTGTGCTACGACAAAACGAGCGGCGCCCTGTTGTGGCAGAAAGATGTCAAGACTGGCGAGCCTCGGGCGACTCGCCATGCTAAGGCAACGCACGCAAACACGTCCGTCGCCGTGGACGAAGATCGCGTCGTCGCATTCTTCGGTTCCGAAGGGCTGTACTGTCTGGACCATGACGGCGAGCTGCTTTGGGAGAAGGACCTGGGCATCATCGACGTTAGCAAGTACGACATCGGCTGGGGATACGCCAGTTCGCCCGTGATTCACGACGACGTAATCGTCTTGGTTTGCGATGACCCCAACGATCCCTACTTGGTGACGCTGGACCTCGAAACGGGAAATGAGGTCTGGCGGAAGCCGCGGCAGGGCGATTGCGAACGCAGCTGGAGCACAGCACTTGTTCATGCAACGAACGAGAGTGCTCAAGTCGTCGTCAACGGATGGCCATGGATCGTTTCCTATGACCTGGCGAGTGGCGAAGAAATCTGGCGAATCGAAGGGGGCGGGGACAACCCAACGCCCACACCGTTCGCGATCGACCACCGGATCTACGTCACCAATTCTCACGGTGGCGAATCGCCGATCATCGTTGTCGACGAGAACGCCAAGGGCAATCTGACGGAAGATGCTGACGCGGCCGCCAAGAGCTTGATTTGGAGAACGGATCGGGGCGGCAGCTACATGTCCACACCGATCGTCGTTCACGACCGGCTGTATCTGGGGAACACCAACGGCGTAATTCGGTGTTTCGATGCGTTGAGCGGCGACAGGGTGTTTGAAGAGCGGTTGGGACGTGACGCGTCCATCTATTCTTCGTTGGTGGCCGCCGGCAACCAGATCTATTGTCCGTCCGAAGACGGCACGGTCTACGTTCTTCGCGCCTCCGACAGGCTCAACGTGTTGTCCAAAAACCCGATGGGAGAGCCTTGTCTCGCCAGTCCCGCGATCAGTGGCAACGTCTTGCTCATTCGGACAACCAAGTCCCTGGTAGCTATCGCAACTAGGTCTGCCTTGGATGTATCAGACGAGAACCATTAGCCAGACATGCAGGACGAATGTGATCCAACTGCGAGCGAACTGTCTATCCTCGGCGGACAAAGACATTCGCCATGGATGGCGTGAGTTGTCTTTTGGGGCTGTGCCAGCTGGACTGGCACGGCGAAGCCAAATCAGAGCTCCAGCTGATTGTCGAAACGTCAGACGGTCTTGAGCCGCACCTGATCTGCGCGACGCTCTGGAGCAACGTGCTCAAGAGCTATGGTTGCGTGCTATCGAACTTTGCTAGATTGACTGGGCTGCGCGCTGTGATCGCGGAACCCGCCGGAAGACTGCCTCGTGGGGAAGTCAGCCTTGCAGGACTTTCGACTGGCTGCTGATGCCGCCACGTGGTGCGATCCGACCCAGTTAACTTGATGTCCGCGGGACTCATGCACAGGGCGAACGCCTAAGAAAATTGATGAGAGTTTCCATCCTGTCGTTCATGATTGCGACGCTGGTCGCGGGAATAACGTACGGCACTTCCGCAGCGGACGACAACCTTGCTGCGTACGGCTGCGTCGGGGCCGTTTCGCTTTTCATGACGTGTACTCTTGCTATCCCGTTCACGTGCCAGAACTCGCGAAGGCCTTTCTGGGCGGCATACGGAACCACCACCGCGTACGCCATGCTGGTTCGCGGAGAGGACGACGATCCGTTTTCTCAAGTCTTTCTTTTACCGATTCTCTATGTAGTCGGTGATCTCTCCGAGCCATCGATCATGAGGGTGATGGCCCACGGCCTGCACCTATGGACACCTGTTCTGGCCGGCTTGTTCGCTGGGCTCTGTTTCTCCACCATCGTTCGACTTTCCGGATACGCGAGGGATCTCAGCTAGAACTCTCATCGCCTCCCGTTCGCTTTTGCGAGGAGGGCGACTCGGGATCATCCAGTCGACGAGCGACGGGTGCGGACAACTCGGTGTCCGAGTTGCCGCACCAACCAATCCAGAACCCGCGGTGGCCCTTGATTGACTGACGCGCAGTCCAGCCTCGCGATGCAACGACTTGTCAGCTGACCCTTGATTCACCGTCACGGGTCGATCGCCGACGATCCGTATCACACTACATTCCCAATTCGACCAGCTTGGGCTCAAGGGCCTCGGCCCAGCGGACATAGCCTTCTTCGCTCAGGTGCAGTAGGTCGGGCATGATCTGCTTGCTGAGGGTTCCGTCGTCACCCAGGAAGGTGTCGCCAATCTCCAGGAAGTGAACGTCTTCGTCGTCGCCCAACCGTCGGATTCGCTCATTAATGGCCACGTTGTTCAGCCGTTTCTCGTCCATCGAATCGGCTCCGCGTGGAAAGATCCCGTGCAGAACGATCTTCGTCCCGGGCCATCCATCCTTGATCAATCCGATGATCTCCTTGACTCCTTCGGCCACCTGCGCGGGGTCCTGCATCGCGTGCCCCGTGTTGTTGGTGCCGATCATGACCACAGCGACCTTGGGACGCATTGCCTTCAGGCCGCCTTTCTTCAGCCGCCAAATCACATGCTCGGTGCGATCGCCACCGATCCCAAAGTTCAACGCATTCCGATCGCCGTAGAACTTGTTCCAGGTCTTTTTCCCGCGGCCTTCCCAACCCTGCGTGATTGAGTCGCCGATGAACGCTAAATCGACCTTCTTGTTGCGAGCGTTCTTGAGCTGGGCCTGGAAACGATCTTTCCACCACTTCTGATCACCA
Source organism: Planctomycetota bacterium (assembly GCA_039196805.1). Classification (GTDB taxonomy): domain Bacteria; phylum Planctomycetota; class Planctomycetia; order Pirellulales; family Pirellulaceae; genus JBCCUO01. The sequence goes on from JBCCUO010000037.1 coordinate 3,581, forward strand.
CGGGTCGCGGGAATCGTCGCCTTGTTGACGTCGTAGAGATCTTGCAAATCGTGATATCGCTGCTGCAACCCGCGGAGGATGGCAGCGTATTCCGGCTTGTCGTGAACGCTGGTCATCTCCTCCGGATCGGACTCCAGGTCAAACAGTTGCCACTGACGCGTGCGAGGGAAGTACATCAGCTTGTAGCGATCGTTGCGAACGCCATCGTGAACGGGCACGTTGTGTACTGCGTCGTTTTCGTAGTAGGCGTAGTAGATCGCATCACGCCAACTGGATGAGGCTTTGCCACCATCACGAAGCATCGGCACCATCGATCGACCCTGGATCTCATCCGGGATCGGTGCGCCCGCGATGTCAAGGAACGTCGGAGCGTAGTCGATGTTCTGGATCAAGGCCTTTGATTGGACCTTCGACGCGACTTGACCGGGCCAGCGGATGATGAATGGCATCTGAAGTGATTCTTCGAACATCCATCGTTTGTCGTACCAACCATGTTCGCCCAAGTAGAAACCTTGGTCGGACGAGTAAATCACGATCGTGTTTTCAGCCAAGCCGGATTCGTCTAAGTATTCCAGCAAGGCGCCGACACCATCGTCGACCGCCTGGATGCACCGCAGGTAGTCCTTGATGTATCGCTGGTACTTCCAACGGATGATTTCCTTCTCCGTCATCTCGCCCGCGGCCACCGCTTTGATCATCGCTTGGTTCTCGGGCTCGTAGGCGGCGTCCCACGCTTCCTTTTGCTCCGGTGACATTCGGTTGTACTCGCCGTTTTTATTTCGACCGGCGAAGTACTGCGGAAACTGGTTCTCACCATGCAGCTTCATGTCATGACTCCAGTGCATGTGACTGGCAATCGACATTTCGTTTTCCTTTAGCAGCTCCGATCGTCCCGAGTAGTCGTCGAACAACGTGCTCGGCTCGGGAATGTCTTGGTCTTTGTACAGCGAGTAGTAGCGCGGCGGAGGAGACCAGTTTCGGTGGGGCGCTTTGTGCTGGCACATCAGCATGAAGGGCTGGTCGTCCTTGCGATCTTCCTTGAGCCAGGTCAGCGCCTTTTCGGTGATCAGATCGGTGCAGTATCCCTGGAACCGCTTCTTGCCACCCGACATCTGCAGAAAGTCAGGGTTGTAGTAAGCGCCCTGGCCAGGCAGCACTTCCCAATGATTGAAACCCACCGGATCGGTGCCCAAGTGCCACTTTCCGATGATGGCCGTTTGGTACCCGACATCCTGAAGGAGTTTGGGAAACGTCATCTGGCTCGAGTTGAAGCGGTCGCCGTTTCGCAGAAACCCATTCAAGTGGCTATGCTTGCCAGTCAGGATGCAGGCCCGAGAGGGGCCACAAATGGAGTTCGCACAGAACGAATTGGTGAACAGCATCCCCTCGCTGGCGATCCGATCCAGATTAGGCGTCTGGTTGATGGTCGATCCGTAGGCCCCAATCGCCTGGGTGGCGTGATCATCCGAGAAAATGAATAGAATGTTCGGGCGTTTGCGCTCCGCCATCGATGGCAGGGCGCAGAGTGCGATCAGAACGAGGGGCAATACGTGACGCGCGACAAAGCGTGCGGGCACCGAGAATCGGTGGAGCATCAGGGAGGTCTCCAGGTGGCGGGGTGAGCTTTCAGCCCCGATGATAACCGGAACGTTTCTCCTCCGCAGCCAAATCGAAATGCGAGTCGCCGCCGATGTATGACGACGAACAATTCCTCGTCGACTTTCAGGACTGCCAGCTACCGATCAATCAGTGGCACCATCGAGAACACGTCAAGCTTGCCTATCTCTACCTTCGGCGACACTCGTTTGATCAGGCACTCTGCCGAATTCGAGAAGGCATCAAGGCATACAACGCCGCACACCAGATCCCCAGTTCACCGACCAGCGGCTACCACGAAACGATGACGCAGGCTTGGCTTCACCTGGTTCAGTTTGCACTCAAGCAGTACGGGGCGTCTGAAAACGCCGACGCCTTTTGCGACGATCACCCGGAACTGTCTCAGAAGAAGACGCTTCGGCTGTTCTACTCGCCCGAACGTTTTATGTCGGCCGAAGCGAAAACGTCGTTCGTCGAGCCAGACTTGACGCCTTTCCCGGTAGCCCGAGCGGAAAAGATGAAACGATGATCGCAACGCAAGGCGTCAGCGCGGATGGTGCTTTGAGAAATCCAAACCCAGGGGCTTCTTCAACGCTCGTGGAACTCGCGATGACTTACCCTGGACTAGGCAAACGATTGCCCTTTCAAGCCATGCTCGATGCACCAGAGCGAGATGTTGGGATGGCCTTTCTGCCATGCCGCGATGACGCGGCGGGTTGCGATGGAAGACGCTGTCCTTTTCCTCACGCTCCGGGTGGGATGGCCTCGAGCGTGGGATGGACTCGAGTCCTTACTTGCTGATCGCTTCAGTAACCGCCTTGCCCATGTCGGCGGGTGTGGGGGCAACGACGATTCCCGCATCTTCCAGCGCGGCAACCTTTTCGTCGGCCGTTCCCTTACCACCACTGATGATCGCTCCGGCATGCCCCATTCGTTTGCCGGGAGGCGCTGTGCGTCCCGCTATGAAAGCAGCGACCGGTTTGGTCACGTTCGCTTTGACAAAGGCGGCTGCCTCTTCCTCGGCCGAGCCGCCGATCTCACCGATCATCAAGATCGCTTCGGTCTGTTCGTCTTCCTGGTAACATGCCAGCAAGTCGATGTAGTTGGTGCCGACGATCGGATCACCTCCCAGCCCGACGCAAGTGCTTTGGCCAAGGCCAAGGCTGCTGGTTTGCCAGACAGCTTCATAGGTCAACGTGCCGCTGCGGCTGATCACGCCCACTTTCCCAGGCTGGTGAATGTAGCCTGGCATGATGCCGATCTTGCACTCACCGGGCGTGATCAATCCTGGGCAATTCGGACCGATCAAAATCGAGTCGCTCGCTTTGACTTTCTCGTAAACGCGAACCATGTCCAGGACCGGCACCCCTTCGGTGATCGCGGCGATCACGCGGATCCCTGCGTCGATCGCTTCTAGTATGGCGTCCGCCGTGAAGGGTGGCGGAACGAAGATCATCGTCGCATCGGCACCCGTCTTCTCGACGGCTTCTTCGACGGTGTCAAATACAGGTAGGCCTTCAACCTGTTGTCCTCCCTTGCCTGGTGTCACACCGCCAACCATCTGCGTCGGCGTGTATTCCTTGCAGCCTTTGGTGTGAAACGAGCCGGCGCTACCGGTGATGCCCTGACAGATCACACGAGTGTTTTTGTCGACCAGGATGCTCATGACTGGCTTGGCTATGCAATGACGAAGGATTCAGTGGGAAACGTTGGTTCGGCGAGCCCGAAGCTCACCGTGGGCGCGTTTGATCCCGCGGGGCGAAACCTCAACGCGTGGCTTGATGGCCGTGCTACTTGGTCGCAGCAACGATTTTCTCGGCGGCGTCGGTCAGGTCCACGGCGCTGATGATGTCCACGTCGGACTCCTCCAGCATTTTGCGACCCTCTTCCACCTCGGTGCCTTCCAGTCGAACGACCAGGGGAACGTTGAAGCCGACCTCTTTGCTGGCTTCGATCAGTGCGGCGGCGATCGTCGTGCACCGGGCGATCCCGCCAAAAATGTTGACCAAAACTCCCTTGCAGTTTGGGTCGGAGAGCAGAATCCGGAAAGCTTCGGTGACCTGCTGGGCATTCGCTCCGCCGCCAACGTCCAAGAAGTTGGCTGGCTGGCCGCCGTGATACTTGATGATGTCCATCGTTGACATCGCCAGGCCGGCTCCGTTGACCAGGCAAGCGATGTTGCCGTCCAGCTTGACGTAGCTCAAACCGGCGTTACTGGCCCGGACTTCGCTTTCCTCTTCTTCGCTGAGGTCACGTAGCGCTTCCAAGTCCTTGTGACGATAGAGAGCGTTGTTGTCGAAGGTGATCTTCGCATCCAAAGCAATCATCTGGCCGTCGCCCGTGATCACCAGCGGGTTGATCTCCGCCATTTCGCAATCGTAGTCGACGTAAAAACGACACATTGACGTCATGAACTTGAAGGCCGACTTGGCGGCCGGCCCGTCGATCCCAAGCTTCTTGCAGAGCTTGCGGACCTGAAATCCTTCTAACCCTACCGCCGGATCAAAGTGTTCCTTGTGAATCAGCTCGGGAGTCTCCTCCGCAACCGTCTCGATCTCCACACCACCCTCGGTGCTGACCATCAGAACCGGCTTGGCGACCGCTCGGTCCAGGACGATTCCCAGATACAATTCCCGCGCGATGTCGCAGCCCGCTTCCACGAAGACTTTGCCGACCGTTTGCCCATCGGGACCGGTTTGGATCGTCACCAGTTTCTTGCCTAGCAGACCCTCGGCAGCGGCACGTGCCTCATCGGCACTGCGAACCAGTACGACACCTTTTTGATCGGGATTATCGATGACGTTGCCTTTTCCGCGTCCACCGGCATGAATCTGAGCCTTGACCACCGCCAGGCTGCCGCCCAACTGCTCGTATGCCTTGGCCGCTTCGTCGGGACTGGTGGCCATGTGCCCTTCCAGCACGGGCACCCCAGCTTGGCGGAACAGCTGCTTACCTTGATATTCGTGGATCTTCATCGACTTTGGGTCGCTTCAGCGGTCTCGCGGAGGGATCATCGACAACGTCAGCCGGGAATATAGGCGCCAAATGTCTCCCCCGGAACCACGGCACAAGGCAACCTCTCGGTTCATCACGACATGACTTCAAGCCCGCTCAGTCAATCTGCTAGCGCATTGGTCCAACTGGATCCGTCCGACAATGTTGCCATCGCCACGTCCCCTCTCTCCCCGGGGCAGAGGGTCAGCGTTTCCGGATCGGAGCCCCTGCACGTGTCGATCGCGATCCCTCGGGGACACAAGGTCGCGGTGCGATCCATTTCGATCGGAGATGCAGTCGTCAAGTTCGGACAGCCGATCGGACGTGCCACGAGCACCATCCAGCTGGGCGATCATGTTCACAGCCACAACCTGACGGACGACCATGTGGTGCGCGGGGCGACATCACAAGAATCCGCATCACCCGCGGATGCGTCGCCAACGTTGAAAAGGACGTTTCAAGGGTTCCATCGACCGGATGGTCGCGTTGGCACCCGCAACTACGTTGCGATCATCTCGACGGTCAACTGCAGCGCCACTGTGTGTCATGAAGTCGTCAAGCACTTCACGACCGAACGACTGAAGCGATGGCCGAATGTCGACGGGATCTTTGCCGCGACGCACACGACCGGATGCGCACTCCAATACCACGGCATCAAGCATCAAATGCTTGGACGAGTCCTGGCAGGCTACACGGATCACCCTAATGTCGGCGGCGCGTTGGTCATCGGTTTGGGCTGCGAACAAACCACCAGCGGCTACCTGTCCAAGCATCATGGATTGGTTTCGTTGCACGCGCCCGATGGCACAAACTTAACGGGCGACCAGGGGATTCCGATGATGACGATGCAAACCGAAGGAGGCACGCGGGCGACAATCGCCAAAGCGATCCCGCTGGTCGAGTCGATCTTGGACCGTGCCAACGAGTGCGGTCGTGGCGACGCCGACGCCAGCCATCTGACGATCGGCGTGGAGTGTGGCGGAAGCGACGGGTATTCCGGAATCACTGCCAACCCCGCGGTCGGCATCGTCTCGGATCGCATCGTCGCTTGCGGAGGAACGTCGGTGATCAGCGAAACGACCGAGCTGTACGGTGCCGAGCACTTGCTGATCGCTCGAAGTCGTTCGGCGGACGTGTCACAAAAACTGCTCGACAAGATCGAGTGGTGGAAAGAATACGTGGCTAAGTTCGGTGGACAGATCGACAACAACCCGTCGGTGGGAAACAAAGCCGGTGGACTGACCACGATCACCGAAAAATCCCTCGGCGCCGTCTCAAAAAGCGGCAGCACTCCGATGCAAGAAGTGTACGACTACGCCGAGCGGATCGATCGTAAAGGCTTGGTCGTGATGGATTCACCCGGCTTTGATCCCGCAAGCGTGACCGGCAAAGTGGCGGGGGGCGCCAATCTGATTCTGTTCACAACCGGTCGTGGAAGCTGTTTTGGGTGCAAGCCTTCCCCTGTCATTAAGATCGCGACCAACACGCCGATGTACGAAACGATGGCTGATGACATGGACCTGAATGCTGGCGAGATCATCGAAGGTCAGTCAGTCGAAGCGGTTGGCGATCGATTCTTCGAATACGCCTTGCGCGTGGCCAGCGGCGAGAAAACGTCCAGTGAACAGCTCGGTGTCGGTGACCATGAGTTCGTGCCGTGGACGGTCGGGCCGACCTTGTAGGGATCAACAGCCAGCAAGTCCAACAGATTCGCGCCGGCCATCGTCGCCGTTTGCTCTAAGAACGGTGCAAACCAGACATTGCTCGCGCGGGGAACGTCGATTGAGTCGAAGTTCACTTTCCCGGTGAGCCGGCTGGGAATCTTGGCCTCTTAGATTAGGAGGCCGCGTGCTTGGACAGAATCATCCCGCAAGCGGGCGGATGAATGTCAATTAGATATTCAGCTCGCGTTTCCCAACGTCACCAAGTCTTTGGGTGCCGGATTGCGGTTCGCCTCGATCGCTCGCTGCTCAAGTTCCGGGTCGACCAGTTGATAAAAGACATCTCGTTGGCGAGGTTCGTATCCCAATTCCGTGATCGCCTCTCGAATCTGATCGAGGGACAGGTAGTGCACCGTGCCCGCCTCCGCGACGACGTTCTCTTCGATCATCAGGCTTCCCATGTCGTTGGCGCCAAACAGCATCGCAAGTTGACCCACCTTCAGCCCCTGGGTGACCCAGCTGGCCTGAATGCTGGGCACGTTGTCCAAGTACAGACGTGAGATCGCTTGGGTCTTCAGGTACTCGAACGATCCCTTGGGTGAGATATGATCCAGTTCTGTGTTGTCGGGCTGGAACGTCCAGCTGATGAATGCCGTGAATCCACCGGTCTCATCCTGCACCTGGCGAACGCGATCCATGTGTTCGATCCGTTCGGCCAGTGTCTCGACGTGACCGAACATCATCGTCGCCGTGCTAATGCCGCCCAGTTGATGCCAGACACGCATCACGTTCAGCCAGTCCTCGGACATAACTTTGCCACGAGTGATCTCGCTGCGGACGCGGTCAACCAAGATCTCGGCGCCGCCTCCCGGGATGCTGCCCAGCCCAGCGGCCTTCAGACGCTGAAGGACTTCTTTGATGGGTAGGTTGTTGACCTTGGTGAAGTGATGCAGTTCGGGAGGGCTGAACCCGTGGATGTTGACCGTAGGGAAAGCGGTACGAATGTCGGTCAAAAGTTCCTCGTACCAATCCAACTTGAACTTGGGATGCAGCCCACCCTGCATCAAGATTTGGTTACCTCCGAGTGCGACGGTCTCTTCGACCTTCTGAAGCAGCTCTTCCCGCGGCAGCACGTATCCTTCGTCGCTCTTAGGGCCGCGATAGAAAGCGCAGAAGTCACATACCGCGGTGCAGATGTTCGTGTAATTGATATTCCGATCAACGTTGTACGTCCGGTACGGCTCCGGATGCAGTCGGCGGGAGACCTTGTCCGCAGCATCACCAATTGCGGCCAAATCGCGACTCTGAAGCAGTCGCAAGCCATCGTCGCTGGTCAAGCGTTCCCCCTGGATGGCCTTGTCCAAG
>JBCCUO010000038.1:0-11180 GCA_039196805.1 Planctomycetota bacterium
CGCGTCCGCCCTTCCCGAACGGAGAGCGTTTTTGAGCGATTCGGTCACCGTGCGTTGAACGCGTCCTTTTCTGCCAGCAGGCGGGCGACGATCTCGGGGTGCTTTGCGGCTAGGTTCTGCTTTTCGCCACGGTCGGACTGCAGGTCGAATAGCAAAGGTGGGTCGTGCTGTGTGGCCGGACGACGCTTCCTGGCGATCGGGTCGGTTGGCAGCGACGTCGAGGTGTGGATCTTGTAGCGTCCCGATCGATAGGCACTTCGGTGATAGGCCCACCAAGTGCGGGGACTAGGCGCCCCGTCAAACAAGACGGGGCCAAGGTCGATCGAGCAATAGCCTGGCTTTTCCTTTGGTTGATCACCGCCAGTCAGCGTGGCAAACGTGGCGTACAGGTCAAGGTTAACACCGATGCCGTCGACAGTTGCCGGATCGATCTTGCCAGGCCAACGAAAGATCGCTGGCACGCGCAATCCGCCTTCCCAGGTCGTCGCCTTCTCGCCACGAAGGGGGGCAGCGGTGCCGCCGTGAGGACCAAAAACTGACCACGGACCGTTGTCGCTCGTGAAGATCACCAGCGTGTCATCTTGGATGCCCGCTTCATCAATCGCGTCGACCACTTGGCCGACCGACCAATCGATCTCTTCCACGACATCACCAAATCGTCCTCCTTCGCTTCTGCCTTGGAACTCAGACGAGGCAAAGACAGGCGCGTGAGGCATGTTGTGGGCGAGGTACAAGAAGAATGGTTTGTCCCGCTTCTGGTTGATCCAGCGAACGGCTTCGGCGGTGTAACGCTGCGTGAAGAGTTCTTGGTTGGCCGGAAATTCAACGACTTCGCGCCCGCGTATCAAAGGGACTTGGAACGTGAATTTGTCGCAAGCGTCAAACACGTCGCGAGTCTGCTTCTTGCCGAGAGGAGCCGGAACATCATTGCTGCCCGGTGTGCCGAAGTGATACTCGAACCCGCATTCCAAGGGATGCATCGGATCGGCTGTGAAGTCTTTCGGATACCCCGCCAAGTGCCATTTGCCCAAGATTGCGGTCGCGTATCCCTGTCGTTTCAGCATCGCCGGCAGCAAGGCACCGGGATCGTCTTTCAGTCCGTTGGTCGCGCGAGGGATGAAGTTGGGATGGCGGCCACTCATCAAGCCTTTGCGACTGGGAACACAAACGGATCCGGAGGCATAGAAACTGGTCCAACGCTGTCCTTCGCTGGCAAGTTGGTCGATGTTGGGCGTCTTGATGCTGGAATTGCCGTAGCAACCCAGGTCGCCATACCCTAGATCATCGACAAAGATCAACACGATGTTGGGCGTCGAGGGAGCGGCAAGTAGCGAAGAGCTAACCATCGCCAAAAGAGAGAATGCGATCAGTCTTCTCATGATGCTTCCTGTGTGGATTCGCTCGCCGGAGGCGTGCACTGCTTGGTTACTCCGGTTCGCTTCGCGAGTGTGCTGATGAGTGCGTTTGCGGAATGAAACGATGAACGTCGTCTCAAAAGAAACCCTCGACAGGCTGGAAGCCTATCCCACGGGCCTAAGGTCCTGGGTTGTCTAGAAAACGGATAGCGTCGATGCCGACCATGTAGCGTGGCAAGGCTGCCGCGTTCTTGCCGGTGATCTCAATCTTCACTGGGATTGATTGGCCCTTTGTGACGGGAACCGCCTTCCACACCAAGCTATCGCCAAGTGTCACGTTGGGTGAGTAGAGATCAACCTCTTGGGCGGGCTGGTCGCCGAGGGTAACGCGGACCGTTGCGTAGTCACGAGCTTGCGTGAGATCGATGGCGACATCCAGCAATCCTGAGCGAGGCGCGAAAACGCTTGACGACATCGTTGCCTTGGGATGTCCGCCACGCCACCACAGTTGATGTCCACCGGACCACTGGTCACCGAACGATGCCATCGGCTGCACACTGGTGCGGCCTGCCGAGACGTCTATTTGCTGCATCGTTTCCGCTTCCACCAAGTCGCCCCGTTGGCCCGTCGGCTTGAGCGCACCTTCGCGCGGCACCTGTCTGGGCGACATCAGGTACTTGAACAGATCGCGGACATCTTGATCGCTCATCGGCTCCATCTGTCCGCTGGGCATCAAGGACGACTTTGACGGCAAGGCCTCTTCAATGTCATCGTGTGACAGGACAACCTTTTCAGTAGCCGTTTGCACCGTCACCGCGTCATCATTCTCGGACTGGACGACACCGTTGATCACGCGTCCGTCCGCGGTCAGGAACGAAGTCATCTGGTACGCCCGGCCGATCAGTGCGTTCGGCTCCAAGATATTCTCCAGCCAGTAGTCGACTTTGGTTCGATTGGCGCCGGTAATGTTGGGTCCGATGTCGCCGCCTTCGCCGAACAGCTTGTGACACTTACCGCAGTTCGCTTCGTAAAGCATGCGACCGTGCCGGGCGTTGGCTCGGCTGATGGCTTTGGTCGTCAGCAATGCTCGATACTTGGCATACTGTTCGGTCAGGTCTTCATCGCTGGTGGCGATGCGTCCCCATACCTGCTCCAAACGATTGACCAATGACTCGTCCCCCAACGAAATCGCTTGGCGGACGATGAACGCAGGAACATCACTTGCCGGGATCACCTTGGACTCCATGGCCTTGACCAACGTGTCCGCAAAGGATGCTCGTGCCACCAGCGTGTTGAGCGTCGAAGTCTTGGTGGCTTCGCTGAATTCAGCGAAGTTTGCGACCAATCGCCCGGCGATTTCCGGATCGCTGTACTGTGCCAGGGCGGCGATGCCCTGTTCGTTGATCGCTGAATCATCAAGCAACTGCAGCACGAGCGTGGGGAGATCTGGATCGCGGGCCTTGCGTAGCGCCGAAAGTGCATCGGCACGCTGAGTCGTCGGTCGCGATCGATCCAGCAACAGCTTGCGGAAATAGGGAAAGACCGATTGGTCACCGAATTGGACCGCCAAGGAACGCGTCAGTTGTTGGACGCGTGGTGCGGGCGCGTTGGTCAATTTCTGAAAGACGTCCGGCCACCGGTCCGGCATGTCCGCGCCACCACGACTGGTCGCAACCGCCAGCATCTCTTCCAAGATCAGAACACGATCTTTGTTCGTTCCCGAATCGTCGAGTCGACTGACCAGGGATTGCCGACCCTCCGGGTCGTTTGCGGTGCGGCGGACGACAAATCGCAACAGATTGGGCCAACCACTCCGCCTGGCGACTTCGTAGACGCGGTCCGCATCTTGATCGATCAGCGGCTCGAGTCCGAACCAGACCAGGCTCGGGATATTGTGATCGTGCGAATCGATCGCATGCGAAGTTAGTCCGTCGACAATCGACCAACGCTGGTCAAGCGGCAGTTTCTGGAGCAACGATGATAGCCGCCGACGGACGACCGAACTCGGATCCGTTTGAGACAGGACGACCAATCGATCATGAACTCGCTGCGATACGGCTTGACCGTCTTCCTCGCCCGCGAAGTGGACGGCCCAGCTTCGGACCACAGGGTCTTGATCCGAAAGGTGCGTGATCAACTCATCTTCATCGATCGCTCCGATGCACCAGCGTGTCCACATGCCTCGAAGCCGATCACGCTGAAGCGACTCGGAGTTGATTCGGCCGGCAATGGCGGCACCCACTCGGTCCACGTCCAGCTTTCTCGCGGCGGCCCGTTCCTGTAAGACACGTGACGATTGACGAGCCATGAAGCCGTTGTCATTGGATAGCCGTGCGATCAGCTGATCATCGGATTCACGCCAAAGATTGAATCTCTGCGGTCGGAAGTCACCGTAGCGAATGCGGAACAGGCGACCATCAGTTCGATCCCACACTTCCACGGTACGGTTGTGGCATGTTTGGACATCGTGCCAGTCCGACGTATAGATCGCTCCGTCGGGCCCGACCATGATGCCGACCCCGACCTCTTTGTGATCTTGGGCCAAGGCAAAATCGGGACGGTGTTTTCCGACATAGCCCGAGCCGTTGCGTTCGACTTGCTCACGCACCACTCGGTGCCCGTGCAGATTGTGAAATAGCAGGTCACCGTAGAAGTCGGATGGAAACGCATCGCCATTGTAGATCGCCAGCCCACAGTGAGCGTGTCCGCCTCCGAGCACTGACGTGTCCGCAGCGCTGCTGGAGACCGTTTTGCCGCGACCATAGCCTCGTGCCGATCGGGGGTCGCCCACGTAGTGCAGGTGATCGGCGATCGTCTTGATGTCATCAAAGGTGTAGGGGTTGAAGTGCGATCCGGCTTGCCTTTGATAGCGTCCACCTTGGACCATGTGATACAGGTGTGGGATCACACACGCGGAGACAAACCAGTCGCCTCGGTCATTGAAATCGACGCCCCACGGGTTGCTGGTACCGTGGGCAAAGACTTCGAACTCGTGACGCGTCGGGTGATATCGCCACACGCCGGCGTTAATACGCTGCCGTTGGTCGTCCCCGGCTCCCGGTTTGCCAACATTGCTGTGAGTGAACACGCCATGGCAACCGTAGAGCCAGCCGTCGGGTCCCCAGGTGAAGCTGTTCAGTGTTTCGTGGGTGTCTTGGTAGCCCCAGCCATCCAGCAGCACGACCGGATCGCCATCAGGTACGCCGTCGTGTTCCGCATCAGGGATGAACAGCAACTCAGGTGCGGCTCCGATCCAGACGCCACCAAATCCAACCTCGATGCCGCTGGCTAGGTTGAGTCCCTCGATGAACACCGTCTTCTGATCGAAGCTACCGTCTGCGTCGGTGTCTTCCAAAATCAACACGCGGTCCCGACCCTTTCCCTCGGGTGCCTTTTGCGGATAAGTATGGCCTTCGATCACCCAAATCCGACCGCGGGCGTCAAAGCAAATGGCGATCGGCTGTGTCAAATCGGGCTCGCTGGCGATCAAGTCCACCGAGAATCCGCTCGGAACGAGGGTGTTCTTGGCGGCATCCTGGGGGGAGTAGCCATCGGCGTACTTCGATTGATCGCGCCCCTTGGTCTGCTGCCAACGGGATTCGGCATGATTCAGCTTCAGGTCGCCCTGCAAGTGAATGGACAAGCCTCGTTTGCTGCATGAAACGATATCGAGCTTGGCATCCGCGTTCATGTCGGCGACCAGAATGTCGACGCCAACGCCGGAATCGCTGTCGATCTTGTGTGGGACGAACTCGACGCCCGAGTCGGATCGCACGCACCGGAACCAGTAGAGCACCGGTTCCTGCAGCCCCCCGACGTCCTTGCCACGGTGAGCCATCCAGCGTTTGCCGGTGACGATATCCTTCGCGCCGTCGCCGTCGACATCCTCCAGTGCAACGGCATGCATCTGGCTGAAGGCAACGCCGAAGGGATTGTCCTGAGACGAACTCCCCATGATGTTGTGACGGACAAAGTTCGGTGATTCGGACTTCGCGTGATCATTCCGCTGCTCGAACCAGGCCAAACCGTAGCCGTGCGCGTTGAGTGACGACACGATGTCGCTGTCCCCGTCGCCATCAACATCAGCCACGCAGATCTGCGCACCGCCACCCTCAGGTTTCTCGCACCATCGGTGCCGTGTCCATGGCTGTTCGGTCCCAGGATCAGAAGGCTGTTGCCACCAGTACGTCTTGTCCAAGACATCTGGCAAGCCATCTCCGTTGACGTCACCGACACCCATACCGTGCGCGAAACGCCCCGCGCACGCCTTTGGACGGCTGATGGCGGTAAACGTCCACGGCTTAGTCGCATCCTCTCCGGCTGCGAAGTAGCCATAGCTTGATTGGTTCCCGCAGACGATTTCGGGAAGACCGCCTGGAATCAAGTCGGTGATGGCTGGTGATTCATTGTCGACTTCGGCGGTGATTTCGAAGACCTGCCACTGGCGATCCAGTTTTTCATGGCCCGGGTTCAGGTACAGCCGAGCCGGTTTGCCCGGAAAACCCACCACAAGAACATCGCTAGCACCATCACCATTGACGTCCGCCACCTGGCTACTGAACTGATCGCTGTAGACCTCGATCGGGAAAGTTCTGGCGGGCGCGATCTCGAATGAGGCTTTGAAGTCGGGGCCGCGATACCAGAGCGGCCCGGCGACCAAGTCGACTTGACCGTCGCCATCGATGTCGCCGCAGGACGAGCCCTCGGCATGAAACTGGCGATGGTGATGCGTCGTCTGCCATCCGCCGGCCGAAGCCATGACGGTGCAAGCGATACAGAACGCGATCGATGCGGGGATGCGAATGGTCATGTGAGTTCCAAGGGAGGCGGGGGGAACTAATCAAGCAAGGGTGAAGTCGGGCAAGCGGACGATTTCGCCGCCTTTGCAAGCAGACTCGTGCGCGCAAAGTCCGACGCAGGTCCAGTTCGCTGCCGTGGTCGCGTTGGGCCATGGGTCGCGGTCTTCGCGAAGGGCGGTGATCATTTCGTGAACCATGTGAGGATGAGATCCCCCATGACCGCCGCCTTGGACAAACGACAAGTGTTCCGCGTCGTGAATCTCGGCCGGCAGCGTGAAGCGACGAATCTCTTCGGGCAGCAGGTGGGCGTAGTCAGGTACCTCCACCTTCTCAGGGATCTCAGGTTCGGGTTTCTTGGCCGTGTGGATCACGTGCGGTTCGTTTTCAATCAACGTCCATTCAAAGCTCTTTTTGGTACCGTAAACGTCGAAGCTCTCTCGGTACTGGCGAGCGACGTCGTACAGGAACCGCCAGATGTGGGCGGCGATGTCGCTGTCCTTGAGTTTGATGTGGCAAGACTCGACCGCGAATTGATTGCCTGACTTCTTCGCGATGTCATCGCGAACGACGCCCGATCCAAAACAACTGACGTACTCCGCCAAGGCGTTGGTCAGCCCCAAGCAGGGGCTGACGACGTGCGTGGCGTAGTGCATCGGGATCATTTCTTCCCAGTAGCTTGGCCAACCATCCATGTCCTGCGGGTGCGATGCGGCGACGTGTTGGATCGTGCCCAGCTCACCTTTCTGGTACAGCTCTTTGATGAACAAGAACTCGCGGCTGTAGACGACCGTTTCGGCCATCATGTACTTCAATCCGGTTTGCTTGACTTTGTCGACGATTTGCCGGCACTCGTCGATCGTCGTCGCCATCGGGACGGTGCACATCACGTGCTTGCCCGCATCGAGCGCTTTGAGCGACATCCATGCGTGATCCGGAATCGGACTGTTGATGTGGACCATGTCCACGTTGTCGTCGGCCAGCACGTCATCGAAGTTGGTGTAGCGACGCTCGATTCCAAATCGTTCTCCGGCAGCGTTGAGTTGTTCCTCGTTCCGCCGTGAAATCGCAACGACCTCGGCGTCCGGGTAAGCCTGGTAAATCGGAATGAACTCCGCGCCAAAACCGAGACCGACCATGGCGACACGAACACGTTGGGACATGCAAAGCTTCCTGTGATGGGGTGGTTTGTACCGCTAGCGTAACGCCAACGGTCGGTACGGCAATGTAATCCTTTGCAGTCAGACTATACTTTTTCACGAGTTTGTTTCTTGACCTTTGCCTGGAAGCGTGATGACTAGCCGGTCTGTCGCCTTGTTGATCGAGACCAGCAATGAATACGCGCGGGGGCTGCTTCGTGGGATTCAGCGTTACCAACACGAGCATCAACGGTGGTCGATTGACCTACCCGAACAGCAACGTGGCGCGGATCCGCCGCGATGGTTGCGCGACTACGGAGGCGACGGGATCATTGCCCGGATTGAAACCGACGCGATCGCTCGCGCGGTCGAGGCCGCCGAGCTACCAACGGTTGATGTCAGTGCCGCGAGGCATCTACCGGGAATCCCGTGGGTCGAGACCGACGACAGAGCGATCGCCACGGCGGCGGTAGAGCACTTTGCCGAACGTGGACTGAGCGACGTTTGCTTTTGCGGCGAAGTGGTCTTCAACTGGTCGAACTGGCGACGCGATGCGTTTGTCGCGGCCGCGACGGAGCGTGGCATGGGTTCCCACACATTCGACGTGGATGATCAATCAGCCGGACGAACGTGGAGTACCGAACGTCGGCGGCTAATGGCGTGGCTTCAGCAACTGCCTACGCCTTGTGGACTGTTGGCCGCATACGACTCGTTGGCCCGCCGAATCATTCAACTATGCGGCCCAGCAAATCGACCGGTTCCCGAATCGATCGCCGTCTTGGGTGTCGACGACGATCCGTTGCTGTGTCAGTTGGCAACACCACCCATTTCCAGCGTGATTCCAGATGCGGAAGGAGCCGGTTACGTGGCCGCAGAAGAGCTCGATGCCATGATGTCCGGTAAACAGGTGCCGGCGACAGGACGGCTGCTGAAACCACTAGGGATTGCGACCCGCCAATCGACTGACATCATCGCGGTCGCGGATCGCGAGGTCGAAACCGCGGCTCGTTTTATTCTGGCGCATGCGACCGAATCGATCAGCGTGGCGGAAGTCGTCGCTGAAACCTCATTGACTCGACGCGTTCTAGAGTCCCGGTTCAAACGGGCTCTTGGTAAGACACCGCATCAAATGATTGTGGCCACGCGATTGGCTTGCGCCCAACGGTTGCTGCGGGAGACGAAGCTTCCGCTAGAACAGGTCGCACACCGTAGCGGTATCGAGTATGCGGAGTATCTCAGCAAGCTCTTTCGCAAACACTTTCAGATGACGCCCGGACAGTATCGAGCCATGAGGAGCTAGTCGGTTGGTTTGCTCGATCGGAGAGTCTGCCGTGGAGCGTTCGCGAGCACCCGGTTGCTTGGTAGATTTCAGGCACGTGCTAGCGGATGCCGCAGGATCAACATCTCAACCCGAAGCGTTAGAGTCCGACTCTCCCGGAGGGAGAGTGAAAGCGGTTGGCGCTCGATCTTCCTAGATTTGCGGTGCAAACCATCTCCCGCTAACGATCAGCGCAACTTCAAAAAGCGTCAGCGAGGGATCTGCGGCGCCGACAAATCATGGGTGCATCGATCCCTCGCTGACGCGTCGGGTTGACGCTTTAAGCGAAGCACTGATGCAATGACTGTGCTAGCCGCCAAACGTACGCTGCGATGGAGTGGCGCATCGACGCTGACGCCTGGCCATCACCAACCGATAAACCTGAGCGGTACGGTTCGCCATGGCGTGGTCGGAGAAATATTGCTGGTGACGGTCTTTGGCAGACTGTGACATGGCCTGCCAGTCGTGCTTGCCGCCCACCAGGTCGATGATGTGCTCTGCCAAGCTGCAGGGATCGTTGGGCAGCGCCAACAGCCCATCTTTGCCGTCGCGGATCGCTTCAGGTGTGCCTTCAACCTCGGTGGCGATCACGGGCAACCCCGCCGCCATCGCTTCCAAGACGACCATTGGCAAGCCTTCGCCGAACAGGCTTGGCAAAACCATGGCATCCAACTTAGCCAACTCGGCGGGAACGTTGTCGGTAAAGCCAACTTGATCGACCAGGTCGCCAAGCCGCAGCTCGTCGATCTTGCGATAGATTCCCTGCTCGTACCCGCTGGTCTCGAACGGTCCAATGCACCGGAGTCGCACGCGGGTGCCACGATCGCGACAGATCGCCAACGCATCCAGCACAACCTCCAAGCCCTTGCGCGGCCGCATCAAGGCGACCATGCCGATGGTCCATGTCCCCTGACCTGGCACGGGAATCGACGATCGGGGCGGGCATACGGCCGGCACTCCGTTCCATACCACACTGACGTCGAACGGTCGGATACGTTCTTGCAAGCATTCCTCGCGAAGACTTTCCGAGACCGTGATCCGATGAGCCACATTGAACAGTGACGCGTGTTCGACCCAGTTGTTGAGTTGATTTGTCAGACGGCGTGACGAATCGCGAGCGGCGGGACTGTGAATGTGATAGACCCAGGGAATGCCCGCCAAGCGGCTAGCGATCGAAGCGATCATGGCGCAGCGCGGCGTGTGGGCGTCGATCAGCCCATAGCCCTGATTGCGAATCAAATCGCGCACCTGCCAAGCGACACGGACGTCAAATTTGTTGCGCATCGCGAGGCGATAAGCGTGCCCCCAGTGACCTGCTTGCTGGTCGACCAGGTGGGCGAACCGGCCTGGTTTAAGGCAGGCGAAGTCGGCTTGGATCCCGAACCGTGGCAAGCAGCGTCCTAAATGTGATTGAACCCGTTCGGCTCCAGAGAAGTGCTCACCATTGACTAAATGCAGAACCTTCAGGTCGGTGACGATCGGCTGCTGAACCGGGTGCTCGCAAGCCGGAGCAATGGGTTCTGATGGTCCAGACGGTTCGGGCGGTGCAGTGCGTTCGGACGGTGCAGTGCGTTCGGGCGGTGACGAAGTCGACGGGGCGATGACGAAGGAATTCGCCGGCGCGTCTGCTTGGTCAGTTGACAGTGGAAGATTCACGGGTCGAGCGTTTTGCCGAGTCAAGATCCGGCCCGCGCAGGCTTAACCACGGACTCCATAGAAACTTGGGTCGTTTGCGCGACATTCCGAAGAAACCAGAGTTGTTCCCCGGCTTGGTTGCGGGTTTCGGGGCGCGAACTTGCGGACTCTGCGGAATGCCCGGGCAAGTCCGGCCATCGACGCTCCCGCATTGGCCGAGTCAACTCTCCTCTTCCGCTCAGTGGCACGGATTCGGTAGGGTTCTCGGCCGGCAGGGGTCTGCCGCAACGACCAAAAGACGCTGGCGCCAAACCGAGTGGAAGAGCGTGTGAGATGAATAACCAGCCCGGGAATCAGGGGCCGACGCTCTATCCGATTGGTGCCGCGTCACCGGTTCACCCTCCCCAAGAAGCCACAGACACCGACCGTCCACACGATTTTCATTCGGCGTCGCCGTCCCCATCCCACTCGGGAACGCGGCGGGCCGTGTCGAGGACGCTGGGCCGGCCCGATCCGATCAGCTTGTACCGTCCTTCCACGCTGATGTGGTTGGCATGCATCACACTCAGCAGTGTGCCGCTGTTGCCGCTGATTGATTTGCCCGTGGCGCGGTGGTTTGCGGAGGACCGTTTGCCTGGCGAGATCAGCAACGCATTGGCCTTGACTTCGATTTTCACTCACGGGATCGGGATCTTCTGGGTGCTGGTGGGAATCGTCTTGCTGGCCCCCCGAAAACGTTGGCACGTACCGCGACTGACCGCATTGGCGCTGGGCGGCTTTGCGGTCGCTACCATCATCAAGATGTTTGTGCTCAGGCCCAAACCGAGCTTGATCGACTTGGAAGTCGCCACCAACGACTCCGCGTGGTTCTGGGCGTTCGATTGGACACTAGCCAACATCGCCACCTATGATGCTGGCACGCGGGCATTCCCCAGCG
>JBCCUO010000039.1:0-11055 GCA_039196805.1 Planctomycetota bacterium
CGCACTTCTTCATTGATCGGCCCATCTTCGCCGGCGTTGTCTCAGTTTTGATCACGATGGTTGGCGGCATCGCCGTCTTCACACTACCGGTTGCTCAATACCCGGAGATCGCTCCGCCAACGGTTCAGGTTTCCTGCCTTTACCCCGGAGCCAGCAGCGAAGTCGTTGCCGAAACGGTTGGTTCACCAATCGAACAGCAAGTCACCGGCGTCGAGAACATGTTGTACATGTCTAGTCAGTCGACAAACGATGGTGGCTACAACTTGACGGTCACCTTCGATTTGGGAACGGACTTGGACATGGCCCAGGTGATGGTGCAGAACCGCGTCAACTTGGCAGTTCCGTTGCTCCCGGCGGAAGTAAAACAGACTGGCGTCTCGGTCAAAAAGAAATCGCCCAGCATCCTCTTGGTGGTCAACCTGATTTCGCCCGACCAATCTCGAGACCAGCTGTACCTCAGCAACTATGCGACGACCCGGATCAAGGATGAACTGTCGCGCATCGAGGGTGTAGGTGATGTTGGTTTCTTGGGTCAGTTGGACTACAGCATGCGGGTATGGTTGGACCCCGACCGCATGGCGTCTTTGAACCTTTCCGCGACAGATGTATTGGCCGCGTTGAGGGAGCAGAACGTGCAGGTGGCCGCCGGTTCCTTGGGAAGACCACCGGTTCCGATGGGCCAGGCCTTCCAGTACACGTTGACGACGCTGGGCCGTCTAACCGAAACCGATCAGTTCGCCGACATCATCTTGAAGACCGGCAAAGAGGGACGCGTTGTTCGCCTTCGCGATGTGGTCACTCAGCAACGACCCGGCGACGACGGAACAGTTTACGGAGGGATTCAGCTGGGAGCGAAGAACGAGGACATGTCCTGTTCGCTCGATGGCGCTCCGTCGGTGGGATTGGCCATTTATCAGTTGCCCGGTTCCAACGCTCTGGGAACGGCCGATGCTGTTCGGGCCAAGATGGATGAGTTGAAGACGCTCTTTCCCGGCGGCGTCGACTACGCTGTTGTCTACGACACAACGCCCTTTATCTCCGAATCGATTCACGAGGTATTCAAGGCACTCCGTGACGCCATTCTGCTGGTTGCCATTGTTGTCCTCGCCTTCTTGCAATCGTGGCGAGCGACTCTGATCCCGCTAATTGCTGTTCCTGTTGCGATTGTTGGTACGTTCGCCGTGATGGCCGGTGTGGGCTTCAGCCTGAACAACCTTTCGCTCTTTGGGTTGGTATTAGCGATCGGGATTGTCGTTGATGATGCCATCGTTGTGGTGGAAGCCGTCGAGCACGCGATCGAAAACGGGATGTCGCCACGCGATGCAGCGCGGCACGCTATGACAGAGGTGTCAACGCCGATCATCGCCATCTCGTTGGTTCTGATGTGCGTCTTCATTCCCTGCATCTTCATTACTGGGATCACGGGCCAGTTCTTTCGCCAGTTCGCGATCACCATTGCCGCGTCCACGTTCTTCTCAGCCGTCAATTCTCTGACGCTCAGCCCGGCACTGGCGGCACGATTGCTTCGTCCAAAGCATGGGAAGGTCGACGTACTTTCTCGTGTGTTGAATCTTGGGCTGGGTTGGTTCTTCAGGCTGTTCAATGTTGCGTTTGATCGAGCTTCAAGCGGCTACGCCAAGTTGGTGGCCGGATTGGTGCGAATCAGTTTCATCGTGCTTGTTGTTTACGCTGGACTCCTTTGGCTGACTTACTATGGGATGACACATGTGCCGACTGGATTCATTCCCGCGCAAGACAAGGGATATCTATTGGTCGACGTGCGTCTGCCCGACTCGGCTTCCCAGGAGCGGACGGCCGCAGTCATGCGCACGCTGGACACACTGTTGCTTGGTGACCCGAGCGTCGAAGGACCGGCAGGTGAGCAGGAGGCAATGGAGGGCGTTGGGCACAGTCTTTCAGTAACGGGCCAGTCGTTCGCTTTGGGGGCTGTCGGATCGAACTACGGTTCGGTGTTCGTGATATTGGATGAGTTCGAGGAGCGTGAGGGTGCCGAGTCCAGCGGCGATGCGATCGCTGCAGCCATACGAAGGAAGTGCGCTGAAGAGATTCCTGACGCGATCGTCTCGGTGTTTGGACCGCCACCTGTGGATGGACTGGGAAGCGGTGGCGGATTCAAGATCATGCTTCGCGACGTCGGTTCCCTGGGACTGAACGCTCTGCAGGAAACTGCAGATGAAGTGTCTGCGGCGGGAACCGAATTGCCTGGATTGGTGGTCGTGTTCAGCGGCTTTCGTGCCAGCGCGCCTCAGATGTTCGTCGAGGTGGATCGCACGAAATGCAAGACGCTGAATCTCTCACTGCAAGAAGTCTTCTCCTCGCTGCAGCTTTATCTCGGTGGGACGTACGCGAACGACTTCAATCAATTTGGGCGCACTTGGCAAGTGAATCTGCAAGCAGATCCGGCCTTTCGCTTGAGTCCAGATCAAGTTGGTCAGCTGCGCGTGCGAAATCGCGACGGTGACATGGTCCCGTTGGCGACTGTGGCCACCGTTGTCGAAGTTGGCGGACCGTCGATGGTGATGCGGTACAACGGGGTACCCGCGACAGCGCTCAACGGGACTCCAGTCCCGGGCGTTAGTTCTGGAGAGGTGGTCACGATGGTCGATTCCTTGATGGAGCAGCAGCTGCCCTTTGGCATGGACACTCAGTGGACGGAGCTGACCTTCCTGCAGATTCGCGCCGGAAACACCGCCATCCTGGTCTTTGGGATCGCCGTTGTGCTGGTCTTCCTGGTGCTCGCGGCACAGTACGAGAGCTTGAAACTACCATTGGCCGTCATTTTGGTCGTCCCGATGTGCCTGCTTTGCAGCGTGGCGGGCATCGCCATGGCGGGAATGGACATCAACATCTTCGTGCAAATCGGATTCGTGGTGCTGATTGGATTGGCAAGCAAGAACGCGATTTTGATCGTCGAGTTTGCGAAAGAGAAACAAGCCGGTGGAATGTCGGCTTCGGAGGCTGTTGTAGAAGCCTGTCGTCTCAGACTGCGGCCGATCCTGATGACTTCGCTGGCGTTCATACTAGGAGTGGTTCCCCTGGCGATTGCTACTGGTGCAGGCGCTGAGATGCGAAGCACGCTTGGCATCGCGGTCTTTGCGGGGATGCTGGGAGTCACGCTCTTCGGAATCTTCCTGACGCCCGTTTTCTACTATCTGATTGCAGGGAAGTCGGGAAATTAGTCGCCGCCTCGTCAACGAGGCTCACACTTGAGACGTCGACCGAACGACTCGGTTTCGCACTGATGGACGTGCACGATCGTTGGGCGTTTGTGGGGAAGGGAAAGCCGATATCCCGCCAACCTGGCTCCTCACCGACCCAGCCGAGGACAAGGTCTGTCGTCGCGAAGAACCCGACCAATTTGTCCTGCTGAATCACGGGCAGGTGGTGGATGGATTGTCGTAACATCACGTTGGCGGCGTCTGCCGCCAATTGATCGGGAGTTGCTGTGACCACTACCTCGCTCATGATGTCACGAACCGGATCTTGATCCAACTTCTTTTGGATCAGGTCCACAGCCCAGTAACAGTCTTCATAGTGCGGATAGTCGCTCCGCAGCACTTGATCGACGGCCCGGATCAGTACGACCAAGTCCGACGCGGTCACGATCCCCACGCACCGATCGCCTTCCACCACGGGAAGAGCAGTGAGTTTTTGGTCGAAGAAGACGTTCAACGCCTCACCGATCGTTGTCGTGGGATGGACCGTGCAAAGTTCTGTGCTCATCAACTCGCCAACGGTGACGGTTTCCTTCTGCATCAACGGCGACATGAAAGACTCCCTTTTCAACGTGTTGTTGCGGCGTTTCAGTTCGGGCTAACGTACCCACCTGTGATCACCGCTGCATCAGACTGCTCGAGTAGCAAATTTGCTCGAACTCTTCATCAGGCTTCTGAAGTAGGGCTTGGATCGAGGGGTTGATCAGGCTGTCCAACCAATCGCCAGGGGGAACCGAGTGGGATCGGCTATCGAACTGATCGAAGGCGTTCAAGAAGACTTCCTCGACGACATCCGAGGCTGGGATCGCACTCTCGAACTGGCTTTTTAGTTCTGGATACCGATGCAGCCATCGTTCGACGCGCTCGATCAGCGAAGGTTCGAACACGTCGATTTCACGACGAAACGATTCGTAGTCGTCGCCGCGGACCGCTTTCGTCAGGGTTTCAATGTTGACGTCGCGTGTCGGCTCGACCGCTTGTCGCGTTCCTTCCGACAGTTTGGACGTGTCAGACCCGACCCGCATCTGACTCTTGAATGCACGCACTTTCTTGGTGAGTTTTCGCAGACAGCTCTCAAACGTGGGATGCATGCTCGTTCCACGATCACCGGTAAAGAGCTTTCGGCCGGAAAGCGCTAACGTTGTCTTCACGTGGTAGTCGCCCGCTCGTGGATGGCGAACCACGGTGATGTAAAGGTTGGACACAGGGAAGTCCTCTGTCTGACGGCGAAGTGTGCTCATGTCCTCTTCCATCTGCTCGATTTCCGCGGCGCTAAGCGTGCATCCTTTCGTATCAAGTTCTATCCGCAGGTTGTAACTCTCATCAGAAAACGTCATTGATCTCACTCCCTCATTCGAGCGTGTTGGACGGCCAGTCTGCCTGATGACCGAAGAAGTCCCGGCAATTTCCATACCAGAGTTCGGAACCCAAAGTGCTTGGCAGCAATGGTGGGCTTGGGTACGCCATTTGCGGCCGAATCCTCGCTGACGCAGTGAGTCAACCGAGCGACTCACGCGAGATGTTTCGGAAGGAAAGCTCGCTAAGGAGCCAACAATGAGCACGACCCAGACGGGAGCCTACGAGAAGCAGTTGAGAAAGCTGCGAAGGCGGCTACTTGATGAAGTGGATCGACTGGATGACGAGGTGCTGGAGCATGCCAGGTCCGCTTGCGACCTTTCCGATGTCGCGTCGCATCTGGCGGACCGCGCCAGTGACGACTTCGACACGACGATCAAGATCGAGAACAGTGAACGAGACCTGCTCGTTCAAGTCGAGGCTGCGTTGATTCGGATCGATGAGGGTGCATACGGATTCTGCCAAAACTGTGGTGTCGAGATTCCCCACGCCCGTTTGGACGCCCTTCCTTATGCCGAGCATTGTGTGCCCTGCGAGGAGCGCCGCGAACGGAATCGGTAGGTGGATTGCCGGTGAAGGATGTGTGCGGACGACGCCGTGCGAGTTGCTGGTGCTACGTACCGGCGTACTGGATCCGCGGTCACAAGTCGGGCTCCGATTCCTGCCCAGATGGAACCGGAACCCGAGGAATGGCAATCGGCGATCAGCTGATCGACTGCTGTTCGAACCGACGTACGTGCAGTTTGCCGACGTCGATCGTCGAAAGCGCTGCATCCAATTGGTCAAAGTCATCGCCCCCATCGACATGGGCAACGTCGTCAACGATCACGTTGAGAAGCTCAGCAAAGTCTTCACCGTGACCCATCTTCAGATGCGCATCGTCACCTACGTCCACATACCGTGCCAGTAGTTCGTCGTCCCCATGTTGCCCGTCCACGAACAGGTCGTCGTGCACGCTCAGGAATTCGTGCAGCAGCAGATCGTTGCCGTGGCCGCCATGAATCTTGCCATCGTCACCCACGTCGACGCGTCGAAGCGACATCAGATCGTTCCCGTCACCCAGGTTGATGATCAAGTCGTCCCCGACGCGGACCCCGGATTCCATCGGGACCTCGTCACGCATCACCTGGCCGGTGTGCCCGAGCCGCACGATGTCGTTACCGTCATCGGTGTGAATCTTTAGCAGGCTGTTGATCTGGCTCTCGGCGATCTGCACGCGATCGTCACCCTCAGCGCCGTGATAGATCAAGTTGTCACCCACTCGGGAGCCAATCATTTCGAAGGCGATTTCATGACCCTCCGCGTGGACGATCAGGTCATCGGGCACGTTGATGCCCTGCGTCAAGTAATCGTCGTACGGTTCGTCGTTTGACGTCCCCATCATGGAGAATCCACCGATTTGTACGGCCAGTTCCGAACCGTCCATGTGGATAATGAGGTCGTCACGAAGTGGAACGTTCGTGGTTTGCCCCTTGCCATAGCTGACCTGCATCATGCCACCCGGAAGACCAGAAAGGTAGACGGTTTCTTCTTCGCCACGGATCTTCAGATGGACATCCTTGCCCTTCACTTGCACATCGACGTGTGCGTCGCCCGAGTGGCTTGAGGCCGCTGCGACTGGAGGGGCCTCTTGGGCGAGTCGGGTCAACCCATTGATAACCACCAGTGCATCCAGGGCCGTCACGGCGTCGTCCGCGTTGACGTCCAAATACAGCTGACCCGGCACGGGCGCAGACTCTCCTTCTGCTGTTGAGCTGATCGCTTCGGCTCGAGTCAGGTGATTGATCACGGCCAATGCATCGCGCGGCGTCACGGCTTCGTCTGCGTTCACATCCAAAGGGTTGATTTCGTTAGTCAAGTCCCCGGCAAGGAGTCGCCGATCAACAAGTCTTTCCAAACGCAGCCGACGACGGTGTAGCGGATTGGGGGTGGAGCCACGATGTTGATTCTGAAGACGCATCTCTGTTCTCCCGTGCACATGAATGGATTGCCAAAGGTGGACGAGCGTCTGGCGAATGCAGATCACATGCCGTTGTCAGCGTGGCTCACAAAACAACGCTGGTGGATGAGTCGACGATTGGAACTTCTGCGAAGTCGCGCGACGCTACGACACGAAGGGTGCAGAGCAGTCGTGCAGTGGAGCACAAATAGAAGCGTTCAACAGAAAGGACACAGGGGAACGCGACGGAGATTCTTGTTGGCGGGCGCGCTGTAGCCGCCACTTATCGCCATACCGGGACAAGCCCGGTAGTAGCGACTGGGTTGCCTGAATCCGAAGCACGGTCGGTTGAATCGATGGACGCAGGTGCGGTATTGAGGCGACGTCTCTCAACAGGATGCGTCACCGACGCTGCGACTTGGAGCGTCTCTGCCGCGGGCATATCCAAAGGATCGATCGACTTTGGACAACGGCCGCACCAGCTGCCAAACATCGGCTCCGATGGGGCGAGCCCATCGGGAGCCTACAGGGCGTGTCTGTATGACCCAAGCAAAGTCGGCGGTGCACATGGCATGCACGACTTCTCGCGAAAAGAACGGCAGCGAGGGACGCTCGAAGAACCTTCTCGCGATTGGCGGTGTCTGCGTATCGTTCGATGGCGTCGGGAAAGCGACATTGGCAGCCCGATGGGACGCCGATACGCTGTTGGGCTACACGGCGAGGGCAGGTCAGCGATCGACCTTGCGCGCCGAACAGAACACCACCCGCGCCCATAGCTCAGCTGGATAGAGCAACGGACTTCTAATCCGTAGGTCGAAGGTTCGAATCCTTCTGGGCGTGCTGATGTGGAATCGAAGTGGCTATGCCGTCGCCAGCGGCTACTCGGATCGCTCAATCACGGCTTGGTCGCGTCCGAGCTGCTTGGCTTTGTAGAGCAATTCGTCGGCACGCCCGCACCAGTCGGTTTCGTTTTCGCCTATCCGGAGACGCGCGATTCCCATCGAAAGCGTGATTTTCCCAAGGCACTCGTCGCCTCGCCGGAGCGTGAGGCGATGGTTGCGGAAATGCTCGGCAACTTCTTCGGCGAAATGGACCGCATCCTGTCTTGATTCCGCCCGCATCAGCGCAGCGAACTCGTCTCCGCCCACGCGGGCAACGGAGACATCGGGCCGCAGGTTTAGGATTTCGGTCGCGACGAAGCGAATCACACCATCGCCCGTCTGGTGCCCGAAGGTGTCATTGACCTGCTTGAAATGGTCAAGGTCGATGTACGCTAGGTACACCGCCTCTTCCTGGTCTTGCAGGCCCGCGACAGTCTTCTTCAGCAGGCCATCAAAGAATCGACGGTTGCCGATTCCGGTCAAGTGGTCAGTCATGGTCTTGCGCCGCGACTCCGTCAGTTCGCGTTGCAGTTCGCTGACTTGCCGTTGTGCATCCGCCAACTGTCGAGACATCGTCTGCAGCTTGTCGCCCATCCGGCTGGTGTCACTGGCAAGTTTGGCAACGCAAACGTCTAAATCTGCGGCTTCCAGTGAATCGGAACGAAGCGTCTTCATCGCGTGGCCAATGTGTTCCTCATAGCACTCGCCCGCTTCTCGCTGGCTCTGGATCACCCCCTGGATGTGAGTGATCTCATCGGCCAGCGACTCACCGATGGCCATTTCCGTTTCACTGACGCTAACGCAGAACTCGCCATGCAGCGACTCGATCAGATCGACGCGAACGGTTCCCGACAACTGGGCTTGGTCGAGATGGTTGCGTAGTTCCTTGTCCGTCCCTTCTGCGTAGCGATAGAGGACTTCGAAGACTTTCGGTGTGGGCGGAGCGGAGATCTCGCCAATGAGACGGAGTGCTTTCTTGGCCGTTTCAAAAGGGTCCGTCGGTAGCGATTGGGTGGGCATGGACGCTGGCGGGAGGTTGCGTTGAAGATGACGGATCTCAGCTGACATGGGTCGTCAACTCAGCATAGGTCTCGTAACCTGCGCTACGGTTTCCCGCACGCTCGACGGTGGTTCAAAGCGGCCACAGCCGGGTCACCTGTAGCGATTGTCGTGAGTCGGCAGGTTCGTCAGATTTGCGCGAGCTTACGGCGCAGTGAATGTGTCCGCAAACGGTGCGCGGGTGTGGCCGGAGCCTGGCGGCTGGACCGGCCGGATTGCGACGCTACGCTAAGCAATCGTCCCGGCCGCGTTGGACGAAATAGGGATCGGTTCTTCCTCCACCAAAGAGTAACGATGACCGCACGTAAGGGTTCTGAATTTGCAGGTATGTCTGTCGCCATTGTGACGCCCTTTCGGGACGGTGAAGTGGACTACGTACGACTGAAAGAGCAGATCGAGTTCCAGCTGGACGCCGGCACCAACTGCTTGGTTCCCGCCGGAACCACTGGCGAGTCCCCGACGCTCTCGCACGACGAGCACGAGCGGGTGATCAGTGAAGTGATTCAGACGGTGGCGGGACGAGCCAAAGTGATGGCTGGCACCGGGAGCAACAGCACGGCCGAGGCATTGCGGCTGACCAAACGCGCCGCCGCCGAGGGTGCTGACGCAACGTTGCAGGTCGCTCCGTACTACAACAAGCCAACCCAAGAAGGCTTTTACCAGCACTTCAAAGCCGTTGCCGAAGCGGTCGACATCCCCGTCTGTGTCTACAACATTCCAGGACGAACGGGCAAGAATATCGAAGTGGACACCATCGTGCGTCTGGCCGAATTGCCCGGCATCACCATGGTTAAGGAGGCCACCGGTTCGCTGGATCAATGCACCGCAGTGCTGGGTGCCACCGACCTAACAGTATTGTCGGGCGACGACTCATTGACGCTGCCGATGATGAGCGTCGGTGGTGAAGGCGTCATCTCCGTGGTGGGTAACGTGGCGCCGTCGGTGATGATTGATTTGGTCAAGGCTGCCGCCGCGGGTGACATGACCAAAGCGATGCAGCTGCATCACCACTTGTACAAGCTTGCCAGCAACATGCTGGGATTAGCGTCCAATCCGATCCCGGTCAAAGCCGCGATGGCTGCGCTGGGACGCGACACCGGTGAGCTTCGACTGCCAATGACGCCCTTGGATGAGGACGGGTTGGTCAAGCTGCAGGAGACGCTGTTTGCCTTTGGCTTGGCTTCTGCCGCGACCGCGTAGTGGATGCTTTGACGTTCATCTGTTGGTAAAACCTGTCCAGGGTGTCAGGACAGCGTCGGTCGTAGCGACCGCTTTGAAGCCATCGATCCAGGTGGCGGCGATTCTGGTTCGCCACGTCGGGGCGATCTTGAAAGAGATTCAGGGCTTGGTCCACGCCTTGGGTGATCGAGCCACCATCAGGAATCTCGACCAACGATTCACGCGGAAACGGGATCAGGTATTCTAAGTGGCTCAGGTCGTTGCTGACCACGGCGCAGCCCGCGTAGAGGGCTTCGAAGTGACGGTAGCTCCACGGCGCGTACCCAGCGGGCGCGAGTGCCACTTTGGACCTCCGCAGGCCGGCAAAGTACTCGGCAAACCCGACTTTCCGTTCTCGCCACCAGCAAGCGTCCAGCAAGTGGGTGTCGGCTCCCTTGTCGGCCGCGTCCTTCCACGTTTGGTCTCCCACTAAGCCACCCCAGAGACGCAACTGGGGTCGGTCCCGCTTCAGCTGAAGAAGCCACTGCACGCGTTGGTTGTTGGCGAGCACCCCGGTCGGCCGAGCGACAAAACCAACGTCGTGGTCGCGCGATGGGCTGCCAGCGATGCGATCTTCGACCTGTGCCCGCAAGAGACTCAGGTGCAGCCGGTTGTTTATCGGGGGGCGTTTGATTGGCAGCAGTCCGATTCTCATTCCCGGAAAGTCCCAGCGGTCATCTCTCCAGTTCTTCAGGACCAAGTCAGTCACCGAAAGCAGGAACGATTGGTCGGACGATCCAAAATGGACGCCATGCAGGTCAGTCGAATCGTAAAGCGCTGCGTGCCGATAACGGACCTGTGTGAGGTGCCCTTTCCCCAGACGCGTCGGAAGCCCAATGAATAGCCACTCCGTATCGATCGGCCGCGTCAGGCCGAGCAATTCGGAGGGACGCATCAGCCGCACGCTGCGGCGTCCAAAGTAGGCGCAAAGAAACCAGTAAAGGCCTAGTTCCGCATATGCGCCCACGCGGCTGGCAAGTGACCAGTATGCCCGACGTGACTTCCAGCCATGATCGTGCTTCGATGCGTCGCTAATGACGACAGTGAACTTGGTGGTCATTCGCTACTTTCTAGGACACGGCTCCGCCATGTCGGGACTAGGTCTTGGCAGATCGTCGACATGCATCAGCACGCGTTATCGTGTTTCGCCCTGTTTCACGTAAAGAGAGAATCGTGCCTGATCCGGACCGACCGCTTGAGGCGAGCCTGCGGTATTGGGTTGCTAATAGGACCCGGCACGCTGGCGCGTTGCGGCTGATGATCTGGATGGGCCGCTTGGCGCGAGCCTGCGGGTATTGAATTGCTAGTCGGACCCGGCACGCTGGCGCGTTGCGGCTGATGATCTGGATGAGCCGCTTGGCGTGAG
>JBCCUO010000040.1:0-10984 GCA_039196805.1 Planctomycetota bacterium
ATTCGAATACCTTTTGGCCAAGGGAACTGGGAAATTCCTGGATTCGGCTCAGCTCCGAGGCGATCGTGACCGCAGCTGCGAAGCGGCCCTGGAATCGATCGCGTATTTGGAAAAGGCAATCGAGGTCTTGGGGGAACTCTATGCGGTCCAGTCGATCTCGTTCCGCAAGCAACGCGAGCCGCAGATCGGAACCCTATTGGCAGCCACCGTGGTTCCGCCCTCTCCGGTCGATTCGGACAGGGAGTCGGAGTTCATTTCGGCGTTCAACTCGGCAGCGATTCGGCTCAGTTGGTCAGAGATTGAGAACGATGCCGGTAGCTACGACTACACGGCCGCCAAGCAATCGATCCAGTGGTGCGCCAGCCACGGCATCCGTGTCGTTGGCGGTCCCTTGCTGGACTTTCGAGACCGTTTGCTGCCGCACTGGCTGTACCTATTAGAGGATGACTTCGAAGCGTTCTTGGGCGCGGTGACGCAGTTCGTCGAAAAGACGGTCGAAGAGTTTCGTGGGACCGTGCAGCTTTGGAACTGTGCCGCAGGCCTGAACACCAATGGGCCGATCACGCTGGACGACGAACAAGCGATGAGATTGGCGATCGGGATTTTGCAGACCGTGCGGCGAGCGGATCCCAACACGCCGACGATCTTTTCGTTCGATCAGCCGTTCGGCGAGTACCTGTCCAAATCACGAGATGGGATTTCTCCCCTGCACTTTGCTGACGCCTTGGCCCGCAGTGGTTTGGGATTGGCTGGCTTCGGATTGGAAGTCCGCCTGAATTATCGTCCCAATGGGACACTGCCGCGATCGGCGGTCGAGTTCGGGCAGATGGTTGACCGTTGGGCGACACTTGGAATGCCGCTGCTGGTTCAGTTGGTCATCCCTGGCGGACGCGGTAGCGACCCGTTGGCGGTGGCGCCTTCCGATCTGCTGGAGTTGCCTCAGCCCCCTGCGAACCCGTCTGCCGAACAGCTTCGTATCGCCGGACCGATCGTGCGAACGCTGTTGGCGAAGCATATCGTTCACGGCATAGTTTGGGATGGATGGAGTGATGCCGAACCCCACGTGCTGAGCCATGCCGGTATGGTGGATGCTGCTGGACGTTCGCGACCCTTGCTGGAATACCTAACTCGGATCCGGCGCGACTTCTTGACCTAGTCCTTCCCGAAGAGGCCAACTGTGACTCAACCTTCTTTGCATTTCCTGCCGACGAAACTCGCCCTATCGACGACCCTAGGCCTGCTTCTGGTCGTTGCGTCATCGGTAGCTCTTGCTCAAGAGTCCCTCAGTGAAATCTCGCCCGCCGGCGCGGTGACCAAGGTCATGGGGAACTTCTCTTTCACCGAGGGTCCGGCCCAAGCCACAGATGGAAAGCTTTATTTCACGGACATCCCCGAGACGACGATTTATGCGTTGACTTCGGATGACGAACTGCAAGTGTTCACCAAACAATCACGACACGCCAACGGTTTGCTACCGCTTCCCGGCGGCAAGTTGCTGGCCTGCGAGATGGACGGGCAGGTGGTTCAATACGATCTGAAGTCGCAACAGCGAACCGTGCTTGCCAAAACTTATCAGGGAACGCGATTCAACGCCTGCAATGATTTGGTGGTAGATGCAGCGGGCGGCATTTACTTCACTGATCCGCTGTTTCGAGCACCGACACCG
The DNA here is from genome assembly GCA_039196805.1 of Planctomycetota bacterium. Classification (GTDB taxonomy): domain Bacteria; phylum Planctomycetota; class Planctomycetia; order Pirellulales; family Pirellulaceae; genus JBCCUO01. The sequence goes on from JBCCUO010000040.1 coordinate 1,667, forward strand.
TTGCCGCAAGAGGTGCAGGCCGTCTACTACCGATCTTCCGGCGGTGAAGTGACGCGAGTCACCAATGATTTGGCGGCCCCCAACGGCATCGGACTCTCGCCCGATGGACGGCGGCTCTACGTGATCCCGAGCCGGCAAGCTGAGATGCTGGTCTACGACGTTTCGGCTCCTGGCAAGGTTTCGGGGGAACGAGTTTTTTGTACACTAGCTCAGCCCGAGGCCAAGACGAACACCGGAGGGGATGGGATGGCTTTGGATGTGAAGGGAAACCTCTACATCACCAGTGACCTTGGCATTCAGATTTTCTCCCCCGACGGTCAACCCAGGGGGATCGTGGCGGTGCCAGAGAAACCGGCGAACGTGACGTTTGGTGGAGCCGACTTCAAAACGATGTACATGACCGCTCGGACGGGGCTTTATCGCGTTGAAATGCCGATTGCCGGTTATTCCCCGTTGAATCAGAAATAGCAGCGTCACTGACTTGCACCGGAGTTAAATGCTGCGATGATGGGGCCAGTCGAATTCCCATTTCCTCCACCTTGCCAACACTCACATGCGAGCGAACCGAAATATCTCCCGAGTCGATGCCGATTCCAAGCACGGGTACCTTGTCCGTGTCATGCGTCGCGGTAATCGAAAGCAAAAGTTTTTCTCCGACTCGACCTATGGCGGCAAACGGAAGGCCCAGGACGCGGCGCGAGCGTTCCGCGACAAACTGGAGAAGTCGATGAAGTCGTATTCCGCCAAGGAGTTGGCCAAGAAAGAACGCTCAAACAACACCAGTGGAACCGTTGGCGTTCGGCTGGTGGAAGAGACGGATTACCGCTGGGCGTCCGAACCTACGTATCGGTATTGGGTTGCCCAGTGGAGTCCTGCCAAAGGAGTTCGCCGCACCAAACGGTTCTCCGTTGAAAAGTACGGCGAGGACGAGGCGTATCGGTTGGCGGTCAACGCGAGACGAAAAGGTGTCCGTCAGATGGAGCAAGGTTGATCGCCAAGTGTCCTCTATCAGCTGATTAAGACCATGCCGGTTCTCGCTTCGGAGGGCCGGCATTTTTTATGCGCCTGCGTTTGATCGTCGGCTTCTGGGCTTTTGGCATGATCTGCTGCCAACGTTTGCCTTGCCTTTCCGTTAATCTAACTCGCGGAGCCATCGGAGACCCCAGCCACTGGGCACCGCGGCTAGTCTCAGATCGATAACGCAGCTCACGAACGCCCAACCGGCCAATGGCCTTACCTTTGAACTATACCGCCAGTGTCACGCTTCCCGTATCGGTGCAGGAGAGTTTCGCCTACCACGATCGCCCCGGCTGTTTGAATCGATTGATCCCACCTTGGGAATCCGTGCGTTTGGAAAAGTCGGATCAGTCGCTGGCCGTGGGCAGCAAGGTCGTCTTGGTCACGCGGCTGATGGGGATTCCGCTCCGGTGGGTCGCCGAGCACACGCGATATGAACCGCCGACGCTCTTTGCCGACACGCAACGGTCGGGGCCCTTCGCCCAGTGGGATCACGAACACCGGTTCGAGTCGTTGCAGGCCGATGTGTCGAGGATGACCGACCAAATCGAATACCGGCTCCCCGGCGGTGCAGTGGGGCGTTTACTGGGAGGGTGGAAAGCAAGGCAGACCATTGAGGCCATGTTTGCTTACCGCCACCGCATCACGCGAGATGATCTTCGACTGACCGCGAGACTTCCCACAACGCCAAAGACGGTCGCCGTGTCGGGAGCCACCGGTTTGGTTGGATCGAATCTCTGTGCGCTGCTGACGTTGCTTGGTCACCACACCAAGGCGATCGTTCGTACCCGGACCGACCGCGAGGATCAGATTGCGATCTGGTCCGATCCTGCCGAGGCGGACAAGCTGGATGATGTCGACGTCGTCATTCATTTGGCTGGCAAGTCGATAGCCGATGGCCGTTGGACGTCGGCGGTCAAGGAAGAGATACGTGACAGCCGAGTTGAGAAGACGAGGCAGCTGTGCGAGACACTGGCAAGGCGATCGAAGAAGCCCTCGGTCTTGCTGTGCGCCAGCGCTTCAGGGATCTACGGCGATCGGGGTGACGAGTTGTTGGACGAATCGTCCGACCAGGGGAGTGATTTTCTAGCGGAGGTGGCGGGCGAGTGGGAGTCCGCTTGCCAGCCGGCGATTGACGCCGGCATCCGAGTTGTCAATTTGCGGTTGGGCATCGTGATCAGCCCCAAGGGTGGCGCCCTGACCAAGATGTTGCTACCCGCGAAGTTGCTGGGCGGATCGCTCGGGTCGGGGCAGCAGTGGTGGAGTTGGATCGCCCTGGATGATGTCTTGGGGGGGATCTATCACGCGATGCAGCGGGACGAGCTGTCAGGACCGATGAATCTGGTGTCGCCGCATCCGATCCGCAACGCTGACTTCGCCAAGACTCTGGGCCGTGTCCTCGGGCGACCGGCGTTGTTCCCCGCGCCAGCTTTTGCCTTGCGGACAGCGTTGGGCGAGATGGCTGACGCACTGCTGCTGTCCAGTTGTCGCGTGATTCCAAGTCGACTGGAGTCCTCCGGTTACACGTTCCGTTTCACCGATCTAGCTGATCAGTTGCGGTACTGTCTGGGTAAAGAGAGGTTGCAGTCGGAAACATGAATCCACATGCCGCCTTTGCACTGAACGTTGTTTCCACGTGGTACATGGTGGGATTGATCTGGATGGTTCAGATCGTCCATTACAACCTGTTCGACCGAGTCGGTGCCGAGGAATTCATTCGCTACGAATCGGACCATGCTCGGTTGATTACCCCGCTTGTCGGCCTTCCGATGTTGATCGAGATCACGACCGCTGCCTTGCTGTGCCTTTTTGCACCACCTGAGTTTCCGCGCTGGGCTGCGTTGTCGGGCTTTGCCTTGGTGTTGGCCATCTGGCTGTCGACGGCGCTAATTCAAGTGCCGTGTCACAGTGAACTGTCAAAGGGCTTTGATCCAGACGTCTACCGCAGACTGGTCAACAGCAACTGGATCCGTACCGTCGCTTGGTCGCTGCGTGGCATTCTAGTGGGATTCTTTGGCTGGCGGATGATCGAAGCGGGCTAGCGTCGGTCTGGGAACGCCCAATGGATTGAGTCTTCGCGTTTGACTCGTGGCAGGCCGACGAGGCGTCGCGTACGCTGTCAGGCTGGACGTCTAGCTGCGTCACCAAATGAAGTCCAAGATTAAGGGACGATGGTCAGAACCGATTGCTGGACCGACATGGCGCTGTCGGACGACCACATCGTTTCCCACCAGGGCGTGGTCAATCGGCAGGCCAAGCAGGCCGCCTAGCGTCGCCGCAAAGGGGTACCAGGTGGGGTGGATACCGTTGCCGATCGCCGAGTCGCGTAGGCCCGAATCCTCCACCAACGATTGAAACTGCGGAGACCATGGCGTGCAATTCAGGTCTCCGATCAGAATCGTGCGATCGGGAGGTTGCGAGGCTACTCGCCTGGCAGCCGCCGACATTGCCGAGTTGCGATGTTGCCAGTTTTGCCTGCCGATCGGTGGCACGGGGTGCATCGCGATCAATCGTTGCTGTGTCGCACCATCGTCGGAAAAGACGGCTTCCAGCGACGGGGGAAAGTCCTTTCCGCCTAAGTGAGTTACCGTGCAGGTTAACCACTCAAGTCTGCTGTAGATCGCGATGCCAAAGTTGTCTTCACGCGGTTGAACGGTTTGATGCCGGTACGAACTGGGCAAGCCCGATGACATCACCTCGGCCCAGCGTCCATTGACTTCCAGCAGGACAATGATCTCGGGTTCAAACGATGCAATCTCATCCAGAAGCAGGTGATACTGCTTGTTGCTGGACCGGACGTTGGCAAGCAGGAGACGCGTCTGTCCGGCAGAAGCGGACTTACTTCTGGTGGCCGGCAAGTAAGGCCACAGACTGGTAGCGATCAGAACAGACGCCGCCAAAGCGAGCATGCCGCGGCGGAACCTTCTGAGTGCCAGCAGGACCAAGCCGCAGGCCAACGTCGATGCAACTGCCTGCACACGAAAGTGGCTGGCCAAATCCAATGCGAAATGGCTTCGGCCGAACCATCCGCCGACCACGAACGCCACTGACAACACAGCAATGATCGACAACGTGGAGGCAAGTCGTCGAGATAAGTGCGCCCATGCGCTGGCATCATCCATTTCCTGGGATGAACCAGATGCGTTGCCGCGCCGACCGAATCGAAATGGCTGCATCACCGATCAGACTCCTCATGCGAAAATGGCGCGAACTCGTGAACCAGCGCCTGGGCGTTTGCTCACGTCATGCGAAGGATGATCTTCCGCACACCACGCTTGGCGGCATGCTCGAAAGCCTCGAGTGCCTTTTCGATTGGATACTCCGCGTCGATCAATGCCGTGACATCCACTTGGCCGGTTTGCAAGAGTCGCAGGGCGGGTGCGAAAGGGCCGCAGCGAGAGCCGACGACCGTGATTTCTCCGACGACGATTTTCGTGAGGTCGACCTTTGGGTTCTTGGCGTACGTGCTTTTCATGACCAGCCGTCCGAGCGGGCGAACGATATCCAACGCCAGCTTGAGACCCTCTTCATTGCCGGTCGCTTCAACCACCAAGTCAAATGAATCCGGCTTGGCCTCCTTGGTCAGCAGGCTAGGCAAACGCCAGCGACGCGCGAGTTCCAGTGAACGGTCACTGCGTCCCACCATGACCACGGAAGCTCCAGCCAACGATAGCACGCGGCCTATCAGCATTCCCAAACGTCCGGGACCGACCACGGCAATTCGGTCGCTGGGACCAACGGCAACCTGATCCGCAATTCGAAGGGCTGCAGCCAGTGGCTCGGTGAACACCGCATGGTGGTCAGTGACACTGTCTGGCACCCGGTACAGGTTCTGTATCGGCAGGCAAACCCGATCGGCCATCGCGCCGTCATGGCCAAGGATCCCCAGCACCGTGCGATCGGGCGCGTGCTGAACGTCCGAGCGACGGGCGAGACTGCGCTCCGGATTCGCAATGTTGATCGAACCAACGACACGCGCTCCGATCCAGGTTGCGTCGGGAGATTCCTGCACGACACCGACAAACTCGTGTCCGAGGACGCCTTGAAAATCCCATGTAGCCCCGCACGATCTCAAGATCGGTGGAGCAAATTCCGGCATGTGAGACACGAATCAACGCTTCATCCGGGGCGAGACTGGGAGTGGGATATTGGCACTGAAACGCCAGCCCCCGGTCAGTCATCGTGACGGCTCGCATGAGGTTGCCTTGCATCGTCTGGTCTTGCATCTCTTGTTGCAGCTTCTGGTGGTCAAGACGGGCATCGGTAGGATTGCACGAGCGAATCGACACGGGCGCGCGTGCGATTCTGCGCGCGGGCGAAGCCAATCGTTCGACGAATGGCAGATTATCCAACCTTGGATGTTTAATACCGCCCTTTAGCGTTCGGGCATCATCGTGGCACAAGCATTGCTTTTCAATCGTTCATACGTGAGCGCCTGTTTGCGATGAGAGTTGAGGCGGAGAACGCAAGGCAACGGGACGTAGGCCCGATTTGATGAGTAGGACCCACCGGAGAGCATCAGATGACGACTGAACTGGAACTAACTCTCGATGAGACGCTGGATGAGCTCCATGAGCAGTTGGCAAACGTGAATCACCTGGATGGTAGCGAGCGCGAGCGGTTGCGTCAGGCCGTCAGTGAGATTCAAGCGAGTCTGGATCGCTTTGATATCAGTTCCACCAGTCTGGCGAAGCGACTGCGCGATGCGACGATTGAGTTTGAGGATTCGCATCCGGTCGTGACTCAGACGGCTGGACGTTTGGTAGACATGCTGTCGCAGATGGGAATCTAGTTTCGAAGGCATCCATCAAATGAACCTGCTGATTGTCGATCAAGAAGAAGATTTCTTGGACAGCTGTTGCTCCTGGATGAAGCGGCGAGGGCACGAAGTTTCCAGTGCGTCGACGTACGGCGATGCCATGGAGCTGTGTCAGCAGTCTGAGTTTGAGGTCGTGGTGTTGGATGACGACATGCGCGGCCTTGACGGTGAACGCTTGTCGGCGGCGATTCAATCGCAGCGTCGCAATACGCAGATCGTTGTCGTGACACGAAGTGAGTGCGCCAACGCCGTTCAAGCTGCCAAGGCGATGACGGCAGACGACGTTCTGACCAAACCATTCAGCTTGACCCAATTGGAGCATCATTGCGGATTGGCGGTCGAACGGGGAAAGTTGGTGCGCGAGAACGATCGACTTCGCAAAGCGTTGGCTGTGAAGCCGGCGTGTCCCAATGAGTCATGCAGCAAGCAGACGCAGCTGAGCGAGTCGGTCAAGCTGGAGGACCTGACGCGGTTCCACGTCCTGTCCGTGCTGGCCAGCGCCGACGGCAACAAGTCAAGAGCGGCTGAGCAGTTGGGGATTCACCGCCGCAAGCTCTACCGACTACTGGAACGATTTCAGCAGTCCGCCCCCGCCGAACACTGAAGGGGAGAATAGCATCATGATCAGTTCCACGACATCACAAGAAGTCCAGCAATGGATGTCTCGCGACGTGCAAACGGCAAACGAAATCGACTCGATTCAGTATGCCCTCACCCGTATGGCGGATGAGAAGATATCCGCTCTCCCGGTGATCGACGACCAGGATCATTTACTGGGGATCGTAACCGTTGGAGACGTGGCGCGGCGGGTTTTGGTCACCGAGCGTTTGTTGGAGACGGAATACCCGCACTATGAAGACTGTTTCTGGGCGGTTGACTTGATTCAGAAAAACCTGGGAAGCGACCAGGTCACTGCCTTGATGTCGGAGGTGCTGACAACAATCTCGCCAGAGCAAACGATGGCAGCTGCCGCTAAGGTAATGAAAAACAATCACGTCCGACATCTGCCTGTCGTAACATCGCACGGAAAGCTGGTCGGGATGCTTTCCGCGAACGACTTCGTTCGGCTCGCGGCGAAGGCCGCCTGAAGGGGGCTTCGGCATCCCAAGTGCCTTGTCCGATGAAGCTTGTTACACTACGCATCTCGTTGAGGTTCGTTGTGGGGATGTCAGTTCCCGGCCGCCTCTCGCCTGTAGCTCCTTGAACGTCATCGATTGCTTGTGTCCGTCTTCACGTCGTCGCTCTCATCGGCTCCGCCCTTTGTCGATCATTCCCTGGCTCTTGCTGAAGTTGGCACGGAGTTCCATTCGCGAGGCTGGTCACTGGGAACCAGCAGCAACTACAGCGTCGTTGTCGGACGTGAACCTCTTCAACTGCTGGTCACTGCCAGCGGAAAAGACAAGGGTAAGCTGACCGAGAACGATTTCGTGGTGGTTGACCAAGAGGGCTTGCCGATTGAAGACGGGCAGCCCAAGTCGTCCGCTGAAACCTTGCTGCACTGTGTGATCGCTCACAATATTCCGGACGTGGGCGCCATTCTTCATACTCACAGCGTCTGGGGAACGCTGCTATCGCGTCAGCACGCGGTTAGTGGCGGGTTCAACATCGAAGGTTTCGAAATGTTGAAGGGGTTGGAGGGGATCACGACGCATGAACACTCGCAGCGGATTCCGATCTTTGAAAACACTCAGGACATCCCCAAGCTTGCGCAACAGCTTCAACACTGTTTTTCCATGGCTGATTCACCCGAACAAGCGCTCGGTCATGGCTTCTTGATCCGCGGCCACGGCCTCTATACCTGGGGCAAGGATTTGTTCACGGCACGCCGGCACATTGAAATCCTGGAATTCTTGTTCGAGTGTGTGTCGCGAGAGCAATCGCTTGCCTCGTCGTTGTAGCCACGCACAGTTTCCATCCGTCCTCCCACGCTCGAGTAGTCACATGGCCGTTGTTACCATTCCCGATCAGGATCGAACGATCGACCAGCCCGATCAGATCGTTGAGTTCTTGAGTCCGTACGGCATCTGGTACCAGAAGTGGCAGGTGGAGGGACGGATCGAGCCTGATGCTGACAATGACACGATTTTGGCGGAGTACGCGCCTGAGATCGATCGACTAAAGCAGGAAGGCGGATTCGTGACGGCGGACGTGATCAACGTGACTCCGGAGACGCCTGGGCTGGATCAGATGCTGGCAAAGTTTGACAAGGAACACACACATGACGAAGACGAAGTGCGTTTCACAATCGCCGGTCGTGGCGTCTTTTACATCCATCCCGAAGGCGCGCCTGTCTTTGCTGTGCAGGTGGAAAGTGGTGACCTGATCAATGTTCCAAGGGGAATGCAGCATTGGTTCACTCTGTGTGACGATCGTCAGATCAAGTGCATCCGGTTGTTCGAGGACCCCAGCGGCTGGGCGCCGCACTATGTCGATGACGGTGTTCATACTGGTTACGAACCGATTTGTTTTGGTCCCAAGTACGTTGGTGGCGAGACGATCGAACCGATCATCAAGGTATGACATTGACGGCGGATCGTCCTGGCCAGGGGGCCAAAGCCATTCTGTTGGACATCGAGGGCACGACGTCTTCGATCAGCTTTGTCGTTGACACCATGTTTCCCTACGTCCGCGATCAGGTTGCGGCGTACCTTGCTCGCCACCATACCGACGACGCTTGCCAAGCTGCGTGTCGGCAGATGGCTGCGGATAGCGGGTCAGACTCTGAGCAAATCTTCGGCAGGGACTGGGCAAGCTCGGTCACCCAGGCCAAAGTCGTCCAGCACGTCAACCAGTTGATGGATGTTGACTCCAAGACGACCGGACTCAAGAAACTGCAGGGTTTGATATGGAAGGACGCGTTCGAGTCTGGGGCGATGGTCTCTCATTTGTACGAGGACGTGCTGCCGGCGATTAATGGGTGGGTTCAGTCGGGACGTAGCGTTTGGATCTACAGCAGTGGCAGTGTGAACGCTCAGAAGCTGTTCTTCGGTCACACTCCTGTCGGTAGCATCCTGGATCGTTTTTCCGGACACTGGGACACGCAGGTCGGTTCCAAGAAAGAGACTGCAAGCTATCAGTCGATCGCGTCAACGATCCAAGAGTCGAGCGGCTTGGCAGCCAACCAGATTTTGTTTGTCAGCGATGTTGTGGCCGAGCTGGATGCCGCCGCCGAGGCGGGACTGCAAACCGCATTGAGCATTCGTCCAGGGAATCAGCCGATCGACGGTGAAACGCCACACCCGAAGATCAACAGTTTCGGTCAGATCGCAGGTTGAACAACGCGGGATGAGGTCAGAGGTTAGTTAGCGGTCAGCGGAGGGGAAGAAGCTGTTGGCGGTTAGCTATTAGCGTTTACCAGAAAGATGCGCCGGTCCGTTGTGCAGCTCGGCTTCAATGACCGACGAGTCCCTCCAGCTAGTCACGACTTTCCTCCACCAGTCCCATATCCCCCTCTTCCGACTTCACGTCTACCGAACTCTCTG
>JBCCUO010000041.1:0-10946 GCA_039196805.1 Planctomycetota bacterium
CGTGATATCCGGGTACCATGGCAACCATAATCTCCCCGCAATGCATGATGGTATAATCGTTTGTCCATGCCCGTGTCTTCATCATAGCTTGATCGAGAGCGACAAGCCAATGCTGATAAAGTAGATCGGACCGATTCACTGCGACGAAGTCGGCTACCTGACCGAATGGTCCGTTCGTTCAACCATCGACACACAGTTGAAGGTCCACGTGCAGAGCGATGTCGTGCTGGGAGTTAGCCAGCCGGTGCCCGACTTGGTCTGGATGACGAGGCGCCGGTATCTGAGACAACTGCCTGGACCGCGCGATATTCACCTGGTGATCGAAGTTGCGGACTCCAGTTTGGCATACGACTTGGGGGAAAAGGCCGAACTGTACGCATCGCAGAAGATTGCGGAGTACTGGGTTGTCGACTGCAAAGCTCGTCAGATTCACGTTCACGAGCAGCCCACCGGTTCCCGTTATCAGTCCGTTGGTCAGGCGACTGTGGGTGACAGTCTTTCCCCTGGTTGCCTACCTGTCGCCAAGTTGGACGTCCAAGCGCTCTTCGCGAGTGAGTAAGCGTCGTCGGTAGGGGGTATGATCAGTCACCCGCACAAGTGACCGAGGGGGAAGCCTCGGCTCACACCCCTTCTTGAAACCGTCTCCAACTCAGGACACACGCGATGGCATCCCACATGACAACGAATCGCAGGCAGTTCCTTGCCAAGGCTTCGACGGCCGCTGCTGTGGCTGCTCCCTACTTCGTGTCGGCCAAGTCCCTGGGAGCACAAGACAATGTGGCTCCGTCGGACAAGATCACCTTGGGTGTGATCGGCATTGGGCCGCGCTGCACGTACGACATGAAGGCGATCTTGCAGTTGCCGGATGTGCAGTGCGTCGCGATTACGGACGTTCAGCAATCGCGAAGGGCGGCCGGCAAAGCGCTGGTCGACGGCCACTACCAGAATCAAGACTGCAAGCTCTATCGCGACTTTCGCAAGATGCTGGCGCGAGACGATATCGACACCGTGATCGTTGCGACGGGGGATCGCTGGCACGCGGCGGCTTCGATTGCTGCCGCCGAAGCGGGCAAGGATGTGTACAGCGAGAAGCCGTGCGGGATCACGATTGCGGATTGCCAAGCGATTTCGGAGACCTTTGCGAGAACGAACCGTGTTTTTCAGGCGGGCACGCAGCGGCGAAGCGTCCCCAACTTTCAGACGGCCGCCAAACTGGCCCAAGACGGCACGCTAGGAAAGCTGACAAGACTGGACGCGACGGTGTACCTCCCAAAGCTGGATAACACTTGGTTGCCCGCCGAACCAACTCCTGCGCTAGAGGTCTGCGACTGGAACATGTGGCTGGGTCCCGCGCCTTGGCGACCGTACAACAAGAAGTACGTGCAAGGACGCTGGCGAGGGCAGTATGACTTTGACAGCGGTGCCAAGTTGCTCGATTGGGGCGCCCATACATTAGACCTCTGTCAGTGGGCGGCCGGCGCCGACGACACGATGCCGGTCGAGTACATACCGGGCGACGAGAACATCGTCTGCAAGTACGAGAACGGCCTGACGTTGGTGCTGGACTTCTTGCCGGATCCGTTTGGTGACCGCGGACCGCGTTGGATCACACGTCTGGGGACTTGTCCGGTCAGATTCACCGGCGAAGAGGGCTCGGTGGAAACGGGTGACTCTGGCGAGATTGTTGCGACACCCAAGTCGCTGCAAAGTGAGATCTCGCAGACCAAACGCGTGCGGGGCTTGGACGTTTCGGCGCATGCCCGCAACTTCTTCGATTGCGTCAAGAGCCGCCAGCAAACGGTGTGCAATCCGACGGTGATGCGGCGCTCGCACGTGGCGTGTCATGCGGCGGCCTTGGCCTGGATCTTAGGACGACCGCTGAAGATGGACCCCGCGACCGAGACGTTTGTTGGCGACGACGAAGCCAATCGTCTGAAGTCTCGTCCGAATCGGGACTGGGCGTAGCGATCAGCGATTAGCTGTTAGCGTTTAGAAAGAGTCGACAGATCTCTCCGAGATCCCGAGCCGTTTGCACGGCGAAACGCATCGACACGGCCATTCGTAGCGGAGGCTTTCGGAGGGCGATCGACCAAGTCGCGTCACCCGCTGAAGGCCGAGACTCCACGCGAGTTCCCCTACGTTCCGGCCAATCAGCCACGCACCGCCCAAGCCTTGCCTTCGGAGAAGGCTGACGACAGCTTCCTCGTTCCATGGCTCTGCCACGGAACGCACTGCACCGGTGGCTCCGCCGCCACGTCGCACCCACAGTCAGCGGTCAGCGGTCAGCGGAGGGGAAGAAGCTTCTGGCGGTTGGCTGTTAGCGTTTGGCCAGAAAAGACCGCGGATCCGTTGTCCCGGTCGGCTTCGACTTCCATCGAGTCCTCCAGTTTGTCACCACTTCCCTCCGACGAACCCCATTTGCATCGCTTCCGTTTTCCCGCCTTCCGATCTCCCAGTCTTCTCTCCTCGCTCCCAATTTTTTGTCCTCCAATTTTTTGTCAGTTCCCCTCACACCATCCTCCTTCCCCCACTCCGATCCTCTTCCATTTTTCTGTCCCCCTATCTTTCTGTCGCCCTCTTCCCGCGCGCTATTCCTCGACTTTGCAGTTGTCTTGTCGCGAATCTGTGTCATTAGCGATCCGACTTGAAGTCACCTTCTCTTGACCTCTTGCTGGAGTATCCGATGTCGAATCGTTTGCGCTGTTGCGTGTTGTTGTTGGCGGGCGCGACCTGCGCTTTTTTGGCGCCCGGCTTCGTCTCAGCCGCGGTCGTTCCGGTCGTCAATGGCGGCTTTGAAGATATCAGCGGTGAGGCGCCGTTCAATGAATTCACTTTCGGACCGCTCAACGGTTGGGACTTGTACGATCCTGGTGGGATCACCGGTGGCGGTGCCGGGGGAACATTCTTCATCGGCACATTGATGCCATCACCGCCGACGTTCTTCGACTCGGTTCCCGAGGGAGATCGTGTCGGCATCGCCTTCAACAACTTCGGAAGTGGTGGTCTGGGCGAATATGGTTTGCAGCAGACGCTCGCAGCCACTCTGCAAGCGAACACACGCTATGACCTAAGCGTCGAGATTGGCAACATCGCTTCGGGGACCGCGAACAACGGCAGCTTCTTTAACCTGGACGGGTTCCCTGGTTATCGCATTGATCTCTTGGCCGGCGGCCAGATCGTGGCTCAGGACAACAACACGCTGGCCGGTTCCATTGGCGAGGGGCAGTTCGCCACCAGCCAGCTGCAATTCGATGTTGGGGCGATGCACGGGCAACTGGGGCAACCGCTTTCCATTCGCCTGGTGAATCTGAATCAGGTGGACGCGACCGCTCCGTTGGCGGACCTGGAAGTGGATTTTGACAACGTTCGATTGACGGCAACATCCGTGCCGGAACCGGGAATGGCAAGCCTGATAGTGATCGCAGCCACGTTGCTGGTCAGCCGACGTCGACGGTGAAACCAAGAACGATCCTAAATCCGATCCACGTGTCGATCGCGAAGTTAATGATTCCGGGGTCGGATCGTTGGTTTGACCGTGGCGCAGCGACAAACCAGACTGTCCAGCAGTCATACGCGAGGGGACGGTCTCAACGGCACTGCGGATTGGGATCTTGGGGAGGTCCGTTGCGGATGCACTGACGCGTTGGGATGGCGGAAATCCCTGCTGACGCTTCGTACTGGGGTTTGGTGATAGGCAACAAAGATGAATCGACTTGGACTCCTCGCGGCAGTGTTGTTTGGCTTGCTTGTACCCGGCAGCGCGCGGGCCGAGTTCACGATCAGCGTTGGTTCGGGTGACTTCTCGATCGCGAACACCTTCAACCAAGTGACTTCGTTTCAGTTCGACATCGTGGTCGATGAGGACTTAGTCGCAGGTGGTGTCTACGACGATCCGGCCATCACGAGTGTCGACTATCGAGTCTTTGGCAACCTACCGATGGCGACGCCATCGGGCTTTCCGGGATTTCTGTTGACCCGGTCGGTTGGCGGTAGCGAGTTTTACTCGCTGTCTCCGGACGCGGGGCTGCAGTTCTCCATCTTGAATTCGGCCGACCTCTCTGATGGACTGCAAGTCTCTGAGTTGGCTGGAAGCGGCGTGGTCTTCGAATTCAACGCCCGCGAGCTGAATCAGAATCCCGGCCGATATCATCCACCGATTCTGACACTGAATCAGGATGGAACCGGGGTTCTGCGAAACGCCAACAATGACAGTGGGAGTTTCCTGAATCCCAGCAGCAATGTTCCGGTGGACGTTGCCGCAGGAGAGGAATACATCGCGGGTCTCAGCTTCAGTTCGTCCTTGACCGTGGCCGCGGTTCCCGAGCCATCGGCGGTGGCTTTGTTGGGGTTGGCTGCGGTGTGTTTCGTGGGTAGGCGTGCTGGTCGAACACGGCGTTCACGGGTTGGCTCGTGCTCAGCGAAGCGGTGCTCAGACACGCAGCGTCGGTGCTTGTGATCGTAATCGTGCTCGCGCTCGTGCTCGTAATCGAAAACAGCCTGAAACGCTGAGCATCAGTGTTGGCCGAGTCTGCTCGCGTCATTCACGTATTCAGATGGCGACAGGGGTCGAGCACGAGTACCGATCCGCTGAGCACGAGTACGAGGAAGGATGCTTGGCTGTCGTGAAGCCGACGCACCTTGGCCCGGTAGAGGGAAACCCAAGGTGATGGCCTTTTCACTGATTGGGTGAGGCGACGTCGTGGAGGGTGGCTCCCTGTTCGGGATCGATCACCAGGATGGCAAATCGCTCGGCTCCTTGGGCCGAGGCGGCGCTGATGCTGGCGTAGTCGAAACGTCCGCGAGCGTCGGTGTAGCCGTCCTTGTAGAAGCGGACTTTACCGTCGGGATACTTGCCGTAGATCTTCACGTAAGCTGCCGAAACGGGACGGCGATCGCGGGACCGCGTGACTTGCAGCTGTCCGAAGGCGTCCGAGACGTACGTCGTCAGCTCGCCACCATAGTAGAGCGCGGTTGATCGTGAGGCTCCCGCCGTCACTTCCACCAGCAGCGTTTGACGCCGCAGGGTAACCGGGATGGCAACGCGGGCGGTTCCGGTCACTTGATCCAGACTCAATGATTCGGACAGCGTTGGCTTGACCATCACCATTCGTTTCAGGTCGTCGCGAACAAATGGTGTCTTGCTGAATAGCAGTTCCAAGTCGACGCCGTAGAAATTGACGGTAACGTTGTCGGTCTGGCGATGATCGATTCGCAACTCGTTACCGTCGATTCGCGCGATCACTTCCGCTTGCTGATCCGCGGCGGCCTGCTGACGTCGGTTTCGATCCGCGATCGACAGGTCGGCGGCATCGGTTGGGATCGCGTCACCTTCTTTGTTGACCAGCATCGATGGTCCGTCAATCATCTCGTTTCGTTGACGCAGCTGGCTGGTCAGTTCATCAAAGCGATCACGCCAGCGGGGAATCGCATGGCCGGCGTGCTGCTGGGCGATCTGCTCGGCGACTTGATACTGGCCCTGGTGCATCGCGAGGTAGGCTGCCGCGTAATCGTATTGCAGCCGCGACTCGATCGACTGTGGCTGGATCTTGGCAAAGGTATCAATCGCTTCATCGATCCGGTTTTGCAGCAGCAGGTAGTAGGTCAACACCAAGCGTTGGCTGTCGCTGATCGTCGCTTGATAACCGACCATCTGGGCGAAGCTTCGGTACTGCTTCAAGAAGGTCGCATTCAGGATCTCGTCGGACTCTCCCAAGCGATGGATGCGGGCACGCACTAAGGGCGAGTACTCGAGGTGTTCAACCGTCCGTCGCTCCAGCGGATCAATGTCCAGCAGAGGACTGCTCAGGACGGGACCAGAGTTGCCCACCAAGTCTTGGCGGAGTGCCAAGTAGTTCTGCATCCCAGCCTTGTCGCGGTGATGGAACGAGTAGCCCCAAAGGTCAGTCAGGGGGCGTCGGATCGAGGCCATTGCTTGCGTGACCACGCGATAGACACCCTGATCTCGCATGCGATGGGCCACCAGCATCCAATCCAGCTCATGCAGGTTGGCTTTGGCCAAGAAGTCACGGATCTGCTGGGGCGACCCACTGCGGGCGATCGCTTCCCAGCTCTCGCGGTTGGTGTTGCTAGGCTGATCGACGACGTTGAACGGTTGCGCCGCAGCCCGTGCCATCAGGGTTCCGCCTTGTGATGCTGTGGCGGGATAGTGAGTGAACGAGCCGCTCTGCGGGAAGTAGAACTGGTAGTCGACTGCCTGGACGGCGAAGGGTGGCAACCGGAGAGTACGGCTGTCGGTGGCCTGGCCTCCAGCGAGCGGAAGACTGCCGGCCGGGAGCTGCCAAAACAGATCGACCAGCTGTTCTTTTCCGGTCGGATTGCTGACGACCGTGACTCCTCGGTAGGGAACACCGACGATGAATTCGGTCAGCTCGCTGTCATCGTCGGATTGGTCCGCGGAGGTCACAAACCGTTGACCGATCAGGATGTCGGCTCCGTCATCACTGGGCGTCAGTCGCTGCAGACGCTTGGTGACCACAGCCACGGCGTGCTCTGGTGCGTAGGCCTGTCCCTTCTCCGTTGGAAGCGAGACATCACCCGCTTTCATCGGCAAACCGCACATCGCCAGCGCTACCAAGGCGGCGTGACGAGAGTCGGTGGGCTGCAGCAGATGCTCGGAGAGCTGCACGTCGGTGCCGCGCTGGGCCAGGTCAAGCCAAAACGAATTGGTCTGGATCAGACCGGCGGGAGCCGGTCCGCCAACGACTCGAATTCGATCCCACTGACTTTCGGCCCACTGCTTCGTTGCGTCAGGCAGGCGGAAAAAGGCGAGGCCTCGTTCGAGGCTACGTCGTCCTAGGGCGGATCGGAGGGACTGGCCCATCACTGCCGGTGCCTGAGGCATCGCCTTTTGACGGGAAAATCGTGCGCCACCCGCCATGCCTCCGACTGCGAAATCACCAAACGCAGACATTTCTTCTTCAGCCATCGCTTCTTCCACTACCACGCCATCGCCGTCCATCATGCCTCCGTACCCAAACGCTTGGCCTTCTGTCTCCATCGACTGCCCTCGCAAAGCGCTGTCAATCTGTCGCCGCAGAACTTCGAAGTCTTTGTCTTGGCTGGCGACCAGGTCGTTCAGGTCACGAACAATGTCGCTGCGCGACGGCTGCAGACGCATTGCCAGAAGTGCTTTCTCCGCAGCGTTCAGTTGGTTGTACTGCCATAGCTGCAGGTAGCCGGACAGGTCGCTTTCCAGCAACCAGTGATCGACAAACTGCTTCTCTTTCTTGTTCGTCAAGTAAGGCTTGATGACCGAATCAAAGAAGGCGCGGTCGTGTGCCCACAGGAACAGATGAAGTTCATGAGAAGCAAGCCGCGTGTACAACGACTGTTTGCCCGCGTCGCTGAGCGTGTGCCATTTGGCAAGCGGACCAAACTGGGCAAACCGCTTGTCTTGAACCAGGTTCTCGTACAGCGACATCAACTGGTCCACGCTGGCGTACACCTGCAATCGGGCGGTCCCGAGGTCCTTCATGTCGAGCGGCTGGTTGGGGCCGACAATCGAGACACCTCGTTGGAAAGAGTAGGCGATCTTGGGATCCAATGACTTGGCCAACCGAAGATCGTTGGTTTCCGCGTCACTGCCCCTGAGCGTGATCACTTGCTGAACTAGCGTTGTTGGGTCGCCAGCGACCACGGTGATGATCGGCAATCCACTGATCGACTCGAGCGGTACCGTGATGACGCCCTTGGCATCAGGTCGCAGGTTGTCCAGCAACGTGCCGGGATCCTTCAGGAAGTCGTAGTCGGAACCCTGGGCCTGCGTTTCACGGCCCTCGCCGCCAAACGGAGAGTCGGACGCATCCATTTCAGCGGGCGCCATGGCGGATGGGGGAACCCGCTGCCCGGTGGCTGCCGACTGCGTTTGGTTGGATGTTTCCTCGGTCTCCCAGGGGTTCAGCAGGATGCCTGGTTGAGGCAACATCACACCCGGATACTTCTTGGCGTACCGACGACGCAGCACGTATTGATACTCGTCGCCCAAACGCAGATCGCTGACGAATCCCGAGGCGGGCCAGCGAACACCACGTCGGTTGAGGCGAGCCGGTGGCAGCGACAGGGAGCGAATCGGCGTGACCGGCTCCAAGTATCGCGACGCCAGCAAGTGGACACGGCTGCCCTCGAAGTCGCCGACCAGCTGGATCCTTAACTCGTCTCCCACGACTCCGGCTGATCCGATTGAAAGCGGCTTGGTCGGAGCAAGCTCTAGGTGCCGGTATTGACCCGCGACCGTGTCGCCAACGATATCGCCCGCGCTGACGACGATTTGAGTGACCTTGCCAGTCGCTTGGTCGATCAGGCGGTAGTCTCCGGCAGGCAGAGCATTGATGGCCAGAAACCCAGGCTTGGTGCTCAGCTGCTTGGACTGGTCCTGAAACGCCATTCCACCCCGCAGCGCAATCAACCGATAGTCCTGAGGCAGACTTACCGGCCGCGTCAAAGGGAGTCGGATATCTCGATCATCAGACGAATGAATCAAGTTCGGCCAGCGGGCCACGTTCAATCGCAAGTCGCGAATGTGCTGGCTGCCGCCGGGCAGCCCGTAGGTCAATTGGATCACTTCGGCCAGTGGCCCCAACTTTACCAGGCCTTGGTCGTCGGACTGCAGCGTTTGGTCGTTACTCGCGCCCGACCAACGGTTGGACATCGAAACGCGAACCATCGCTCCGGAAACCAGCTCGCCGGTGCGACCACGAACTTCAATGACGTAATCCTTGCCACGACGCGTCAATAGAGCGTCGTGCGGGTTCGCAGTGGACCGGATCCCGCTGACGTCCCAGCTGCGAGTTGTCTCCAGTGTTTGGAGTTTGGCGTCGGCCAGTTGGTCGATCTTGCCGGTCAGCGTTGCTTTCAGGTTGATCAGTCGCGATGGTGCTCGAAACCGAAGCGTAAGCTCGCTGTTTTGATCCAGCTGCAGGTCATCGAACTGCTTGGATGTCGTTAGCCCGTCCAAGTCGGTGGCCTCGATCTTGACTGAGACCTGCTTGAGCATCGCCGGGTCGACCGGGTTGCCGGACATTGAGAGCCGAGGACGCACCAGCAGCTCCGCGCTGCCTCCACTTTGCAATTGCGTTTGATCCACATGCATGCCGGCGGTCAACGCATAGCGTTCACGGAGGTGACGAAACTTGATCGGCTTGGTCAGAGTGCCGTCGCCGATCAAGGCGCGGCGGTCGATACGATCGGTGACCGGTGGAAGCGAGATCACGCCCTTGTCATCTGCCGTGAATTCCCGGGAACCGATCTTCATCGTCGCACCCGCAAGGGGCGACCGGTTCTCGTCGATGATCGTGAACACCATCCCGTCGGCCGACTCGGACTGTACGAAGTCGATCTGCCCACGACGAATCAGCGCGCGAGAACGCTTGCCCTTTCCGACGAGGTCAACAACCCAAACGCCTCGACCTTCGATCGCGTCCAACGTGATCGCCTCGCGGTGCCGACGGACGGCGGGATAGTCAAACGAAAGCCGACGCTCGACCGTTGGAATCAAACCGTCCAGATCGATGTCGGTGTCCAGCGGCTTCGTGTTCGTTTCGTGGTAGGAGTTCGTATTGATTTGGTAGATCCGAATCACCAAGTCATTGACGTTCTTGACGTCGACCTTCAACGCGGTCGATCCCGTGGCGTCGAACTGTTTGGGGTTGTCCGGAGTCAGGCTCAGCTGCACCGCGTCGCGAAGTCGCTGACGCTGTGACGGAGACAGCATCTGGTACCACTGTGCGGAATCGCCGATCCCTTCCAACAGTTTCGTTTCCGCAAAGACCCGTTTCAGGTAAGTCGGTTCGACGTAGCGCGAGAATGCATCGGGCGAGGTGGCATCTTTGAGGAAGTGTTCCAAATACGTTCGCACCAACGGTTCCTCATTGCCGATCGGCGGCAACAGGGCGGACCGCGAGAAATCCTGGTTCAGCTGTGCCTTGGTGATCGGACGACGAGCGATGATCGGGTGCACGATCGGACTGACTCGAGGCAGCTGCAGATAACGCACAAACAAATTGCGATCAAACCGACGCGTCGCCAAGTTGGCTTCCAACAAGCGGTAGGTCGCGGACGCTTTGAGCGAGTTGAAGGCAGCGGGTAACGATCGCGTGTAGGCTTCCACGCGCTGCAAGTGTTCTAGCCGCGCGTCGGGATCTTGGCTCAATTCCACATCGTCCGACGGCCGCAGGCGGACCAAGACCGCATCGACCATCGGTCGGCTGGCTGCCAGTTGCGGATACGACTTGGCGACTCGGTCTAGCTGATCAAGCGTCAAAAAATGGTGGGCCGACAGGTCGCCGAACTTACGATCGTTGGGGCGCCGCGCATCCAGCTCCTTGATCACCAACTGATCCAGCTTGGGCAAATACGGCCCGTCGACACGCCCCAGCAGATCGCGCAGCGTGACGGGCTGCGGCAATCGTTTTCCCAGCAGGGCTTGTTCGGCGATCCAACGAAGGGCAATCGGTTTCAATCCGGCTCGCTGCTTCAGCGCTGCCGTAATCAAGGCTTCGGATTGCAGCGGTTCTTGATCGAGTTCGCTTGGATACCTTCGTTCGCCCTGTCGGATCGGATCGGAGTGGGATAGCTGAACGCCCAGACGTCGTTTCAGATACTCGATCGTTTCTTCGGGTGACCGGTCGTAGGTCAGCAGTCGCTGGCGATCGGTCATCTTTTGGATGGCTGGGTTGGTTCGACCTTTACGCGACGCCAACCATTCCTTCAGCACCGCCTCGCTGCGGTCCAGCTGGCCGGACGTTTGGTAGTACAGGCAATGATAGAAGTAGTGGTCTTCGGTGCCTGGAATCAGCTCGGCCAGGACCGCTTGGCGATCGGCCGCGAAGGCGTAGCGTTCCATCAGCCCAATGGGCTCAGCGGCGCTTTGCCGGACGGCAGCGGTGGATAGTAGGGCGGCCGTGAGGGCCATCAACAGGCAACGGGCA
>JBCCUO010000042.1:0-10891 GCA_039196805.1 Planctomycetota bacterium
CCGAACTGCCAGATAGCTTTCGGAAATGTGAAGATATCCGTCTTTTTCAGCTTGTTTTCTTGCATTGCCACCGATTGCGGTTTGGGACACGGCATTTTGGGAGTTCGGATCGCCCGTAAGTGCATGCAAGGGGGTTGCAATTCCTTGGAATGAGAGGATTCTATCAGGACACGAAAGTTTTCTATCGTTTTTGAGCGGTTTCCAGGCGGCAGATTGTCAGTGACCACGACGGATTCTCGACGACAGCAGCTTCGCGATCTGGTGCAGAGCCGTGGCTTTGCCGCCCTAGGCGAATTGGCGGACTCGTTCGACGTCAGCGAGTCGACGATTCGGCGCGACTTGGAGCAGCTGGAGCTGGCTGGCGAAGCCCGGCGGACTCATGGCGGAGTCTTCTGGACCGGTGAGCCCAACACGTTGCGGATTTTCGAGACGCGTCGCGATGATCAGTGGCCGGCCAAACGGGCGATCGGCGAAACGGCCGCGGCGATGATTGAGGATCACGAGACGATCCTGCTTGACGGCGGCAGCACGACTTACGAAATCGCTCGCCATTTGGTCGGTCGGCCGCTGCAAGTCGTGACCAACAGCCTGCCGGTCGCGCACCTGCTGAGCAGCAGTGACTCGATCGACCTGATCATGATCGGTGGCTGCGTCCGTGGCCGCACGGCCGTCGCAATCGGACCACTGGCCAACACGATGATTCAGAGCATCAACGTGGGCAAAGCGTTCTTGTCGGTGGCCGGGATCACCGAACGCGGCTACTTCAACAGCGACATGATGCTGGTCGAAAGCGAACAAGAGATGCTTCGCTCCTGCGATCGATCGATCGTCGTCGCGGACGCCAGCAAGTTCGGAAAAGTCAGCCTGTCCCGGCTGTGTGGATTGAACGAAGTGAACACGGTGGTGACGCAGCAGCGAATCGATTCGCAATGGAAAAGCTGGCTGGAAGGAGCCGGCGTCGAATTAGTCTTGGCCGAAGTGGCCGAAGGTGAGGAAGCAACCAGCTGACTCGCCGGAGATGGAATCCTATCGGCCCCGTCACGGCGCGGGCCCACGACAACCTAGAGACGACCATGAATTCTACGACGATCGATCGCACAGCCATCGAACAGTTGGTTCGGCAAGCGATCCGGGGCGCCGGATCGCCGCTAGCGTCGGCGCCCGTGGCAACGACTTCGCCCGGCCAGCCCCTGGGCTGGGTCGACGGCAAGCCGAACTTGCGGGTCAGTATCTCGGCCAGGCACTGTCACTTGACCGACGCGGACGTGGAAACCCTCTTCGGCGCGGGAGCAGTCCTTGAACCGGAGAAGGACCTGTATCAAGACGGATTCTACGCAGCCAAGCAAACCGTGATGGTCGTCGGGCCCCGGCGTCGCATGCTGCCTAGCGTCCGCGTCTTGGGTCCGACGCGCGGTGCCAGCCAGGTCGAACTGGCCCTGACCGATTCCATCTCACTTGGAATCGACGCACCGGTTCGCCACAGCGGCAAAATCGACGGCACGCCGGGCTGCGTGTTGGTCGGACCGGCAGGCACGGTCGAATTGAAACAGGGCGTCATCCGCGCCGCGCGACACGTTCACATGAATCTTGACGACGCCGCGCACTACGGTGTCGACGATGGCGACCTGATGCAGTTGGTGGTCAAGAGCCATGACTGCGGCGTGACTTTTGACGATGTCTTGGTCCGCGCCGACAAGGCCGCCAAGCTGGAGGTCCACATCGACACCGATGAAGGCAACGCGTGCAACCTGGACCAAGCCAGCGAGATCTCGCTCCGCAAGAGCAGTTGCGCTTGTCAGTCCTAGACCACTTTCACTTCTCAGTTTTTCTCTCGAAGGGTATCTCAGATGGCAAAGATTAGCGAAGCATTGGGGATGATCGAAACCAAGGGTTTCGTTCCCCTGGTTGAATCCGCGGACGCAATGATGAAGGCCGCGAACGTCACCTACTTGGGTTGGGACAAGGTCGGCGCCGGCCTGGCCAGCGTCTTCGTCACCGGTGACGTGGCCGCGGTCAAAGCCGCAACCGACGCCGGTGCCGCAGCGGCCGGACGTGTTGGCGAGGTCGTCAGCGTGCAAGTCATCCCGCGTCCCCACGCCGACCTGGAAAAGGTCTTGAAGTTGCCCGCTGCTGCCAAGAAGTAACCCGCACCAGCAACGGCACTTTGAAGGTTCTCAGCGCCACGCCCCCCCTCGAACAACAACTCCTCACTTAGCAAGCACACACGAGACTTGATTCATGAATGACGCCATCGGAATGATCGAAACCAAGGGCCTGCTCGCACTGGTGGAAGCCACCGACGCGATGGCCAAAGCGGCCAACGTCCAAATCGTCAAACGCGTTGACTTAGGTGGCGGCTTGGTCACCACCGTTGTCAGCGGAGATGTGGGCAGCGTTCGCGCCGCCGTCGAAGCCGGCGCTTCCGCCGCCTCGCAGGTCGGCGAGTTGCTTAGCAGTCACATCATCCCTCGACCCGCAGAAGGCTTGGACAAAGCGTTCTTCGCCTAGGCCGCACGTTTCACACCGAAGGATTCACTCGTGCTAGTCCTTGTCGCCAACCTTGGCTCCACCAGCTTCAAGTATCGCCTGTTCGACATGACCAACGAGTCGTGTTTGGCTCGCGGAAGTGTCGATCGCATCGGCGAGCAACAAAGCCGCTGCGTGGTGGAAGTAGGCGATTGGCGCGACGAACGAGTGATGCCGGTGCCTGACCACGGCGTTGCTGTCGAGGCATGTCTGAGCCAGTTGACCGATCCAGACCATGGCGCGATCCACGATCCAGGTCAAGTCGCTGCGATCGGATTCAAGGCAGTCCACGGCGGACGTCTGTCGGGAATCTTTCCGATCGACGACAACGTGCTGGAGGCGATGGCGGAGATGAATCTGGCAGCCCCGGCGCACAACCCGCCGTACATCGCGGCGATGAAGTTGTTGCGTCAGCGGTTCCCCGAACTGCCACTGGTCGCCGCGTTTGAAACTGACTTTCACAGCACCATCCCCGACTCCAGGAGACAGTACGCGATTCCGCGGCAGTGGGCCAACGAGTTCCATATTCGCAAGTACGGTTTCCACGGGGCAAGCCATCGTTTCATTGGCACTCGTGCGGCAGAGCTGCTGGAACGCGACGACCTACGAGTTATCTCGTGTCATCTGGGGGGCAGCAGTTCGCTGACCGCCATCCAGTCTGGTGAGAGCGTGTTGACGACGATGGGCATGACGCCACAGACCGGTCTGCCTCAAAACAACCGTGTCGGCGACTTCGATCCCTTTGCCATCCCCCTGATCATCGACCGCACAGGACTGTCGCTCGCTGAAGTGCTTGCCAAACTTGCCAGTGAAGGCGGATTGCTTGGGCTGAGTGATCGTAGCGGCGACATCCGCGACATTGAGCAGGGCGCTGCCGAAGGCGATGCCAACTGCCGACTGGCACTTGACACCTACGTCCAAGAAATCCGACGCCACGTCGGCGGTGCGCTGATAGCGATGGGAGGCGCCGACGCCATCGTTTTCACCGGAGGCATCGGTGAAAACGGAGCCGACATTCGCGCCGCCGTGTGCGGTGGATTGGAAGAACTTGGCATCGTCCTGGACTCCGGCGCCAATGAACAACTCAGTGGAGAAGCCAGCTTCCATGACGCCGCCAGTCGCACCCAGCTGTGGGTCATTCCCACCAACGAAGAACTGATCGTCGCTCGGCAGACGGTGGAGGCATTGGAGGGGAGCGGTTAGCTGTTAGCAGAGAAGAGACAAATCAATTTCACCCTCCCGCTTGCGGGAGGGTCGGGCTGTCAGGCCCGGGGGGGGCGCTCAGCGTGAACCCTCTCCGGCCATGAGAGGCCGACTCTCCTAGAGGGAGAGTGAACTAAGTGAGAGCTGAAAGCCGTTAGCCGTAAGCAAAGAAGAAACAGAATCAACACACATCCTCCAGAAGCTGAAAGCAGACCGCTGAAAGCTGACCGCTAAAAAAACCCCAACCCAGTCAACGTTCATGTTCCTTGCCCGTGTTTCCGGATCGGTCGTCAGCACTCAGAAGGTGCAAACGATGACCGGTCACAAGCTGTTGGTCGTCGAGCCGTATCGGCTCTGCGGCGACTCCCGTGACCAGCTGGTGACGACCGGGCGGACGTTCATTGCCGTCGACACCCTGGGCAGCGGTGAAGGCGACTTTGTGTTGATCACGCAGGGCAGCAGCGCTCGGTTGACCCCGGAAACCAAGGAATTGCCCATTGACGCGGTGATCATCGGCATCGTTGACACCGTCCACATCGACATACTCAGCGTCTACGACCGTACCGGCTGACGCTCTTCTTTTGACGCCGCACTTTTTGCCCCTCGCGATCTCGCACCCGAATCCAGCGACGAGTACGAACCATGCATTTTGACGAAAACCTGATCCGCAACGTCGTCACTCAAGTGTTGGCGGAAGTCGGTCCGATGCCGGCTTCCCCCAGTGACCAAATCAATGGGACATCGGTGGCGGGCCAATCGACAGCCGGAACGCCATACGGACAACACGGGATCTACGGAGATGCCGATTCGGCCGTCGTAGCTGCTCGTCATGCCTTCGAGCAGCTGCGTGGCCGGCCGCTGGAAGACCGCAAGAGGATCATCGACATCATTCGCCGCATTTCCATCGACCAATGCGAGGAGTTGGGGCTGATGGAGATGCACGAAACACAGATCGGCCGACCCGAGCACAAGATCGAAAAGCTCAAGACGCTGGGGGAGCAAACACCCGGTGTCGAATTCCTGGATACCAAGGCCTACAGCGGAGACCACGGGCTGGCCGTGATCGAGCGGGCTCCGTTTGGCGTGATCGCTGCCATCACACCCGTCACTCACAGCCTGCCCACAATCACCGGCAACGCGGTCAGCATGATCGCGGGTGGCAACGCTGTCGTCGTCAATCCACACCCTTCGGGTAAACGAGTCGCCGTGGAAGGGGTACGCCGCTTCAATCAAGCGATCGCCACCGAGATCGGAATCGACAATTTGATTTGCGTGATCGCCGAACCGACGCTGGAATCAGCCGACACGCTGTTTAAGCACCGGCAGGTGGCATTGATCTGCGTCACGGGGGGGCCCGCAGTTGGACGCGCCGCACTGAACAGTGGCAAGCGAGCGATCGTGGCGGGTCCCGGAAACCCACCGGTTGTCGTCGATGAAACAGCTGACCTGGATAACGCGGCACGCTGCATCATCCAGGGAGCGGCCTACGACAACAACTTGCTCTGCATCGCGGAAAAGGAGGTATTCGTGGTCGATTCAGTGTTTGAGCCGATGATGGCGGCGATGCGGCGAGCGGGCGCGGCACAGCTAAACGCGGCTCAGATCGCTCAACTGACCAGCAAGGCGATCGTTCAAGTAGGCGACGATCAGCATGACGCCGCATGCAAAGACTACATCGGGAAGGACGCCAAATTCTTGGCCCAAGCAGCCGGCTTGACCGTTCCCGAAAGTACGGAGCTGGTGTTCGGCGAAACCGACGAACACCATCCGTTTGTCAGCGTCGAACAAATGATGCCTTTCGTGCCGTTTGTTCGCGCTCGCGACGTCGATCACGCGATCGCGATGGCCAAAGAATACGAGCATGGTTTCCGGCACACGGCGATCATCCACTCGCGCAACGTCCACAACATGACCAAGATGGGCCGCGAGTTGGACACGACTCTGTACGTGAAGAACGGACCGTGCATGGCATCGCTTGGTCTCGGTGGCGAAGGCTACCTGTCGTTTTCGATTGCCGGACCCACCGGTGAGGGCGTGACCACGCCGACCACGTTCACCCGCGAACGTCGGTGCAGCATGATCGACGAACTAAGGGTGGTGTGAAATGCAACCCGCCCATGTGCTCGGTTCGGCTCGCGCAACAGTCAAGCATGACAGCTTCGAAGGGCAACGACTGGTCGTCCTGCAACCGCTGACGATGACCGACGCCGCGGACGGGCCGCCGTTGATCGCCGTCGACCCACTGGGTAGCCGTCAAGGTGATCGCGTGATGATCACCAGCGACGGAGCCTACGCCAGAGACGTGACCGGACACCCGAACACACCGATTCGCTGGAGCATCATTGGCATCGTGGACTGAAGGATTTAGCGGTTAGCAGCTAGCGGCTAGCAAAAAAGAAATCGTTCAACTTCACGCTCTCGGAGGGAGAGTGAACTAGGTCAGCGATGAAAGCTGTTGGCTAGTTGCCGTTGGCAAAGAAGAAACAAAACCGAAAGACACCCTTCCGCGTGCGGGAGAGTGAAGTCCATCAGACACCATCACTCGCCACTCTCACCACTCACCACTCACCACTCGCCACTCGCCACTCTCAACTCTCAACTCACAACACCATGTCCGCAACCACTTCCTCTTCGAGCGACATCGACGCGGCCTGGGTGGCCGCGATCGCTCGTCAGGTCGTGGCCCGGCTGAAGCAGTTGGATTCCAGTCCCAACCAAGAACGAGTCGTTAGCGGAGTCGTTTCCGTTGCATCCATCGAACAGGTCGGACAAGAAATCCAGTCGATCGTGGTTTCGCCCGGTGTCGTGGTGACGCCAGCCGCACGCGACGCAGCCAATCAGCGGGGTATCGAGATCCACGGTGGACTGGCCGGTACGCAGTCATCGCTTGAACCGGACGCTAGCGCGTCGCGGCTGATGGAGCAACCTGTTGGGCACGCTGGTTCGTCGACTCATTCACATCCTCATCGCAACGCTTGGCTGAGTCAGCTGGATCGACGTGGACTTCGCGCTCAGCAGGTTGCACACGTGTTGATCAGTGACGATCCGGCCAGTCAGGTGTGGCAGCTTTGCCAACGCGGCGTCCGTGCCGTGGTGGTTTCGCGGCTGGCCGACGTCGGTCGATTTCATCGCGACCTGCAGCCACAGCGTTGGGTGCTGGACATGAAACGGCTCAGCCTGATCGAAGCGGTCAACGTTGCGGTCATGATCGCCAAGCTGCCGCTGCCCGAATCGATTCTCGCTGGAGAGACGCCATGAAGATCGCTCGCACTATCGGAACGGTCACGCTTTCGCGAAGCCATCCCGCCATGGCTTCGGCCAAGTTGCGTTGTGTCGAAGTCGTTGACTCCATCGACCGACTGGATGAGCAACCCCTGGGGGGCGACACGGTCGTCGCCTGGGACCTTTGCGGCACCGGGATCGGTGATCTGGTCGGCCTGGCCGAAGGCCCCGAATCCGCACAGCCTTTTCGCCCCGACATCAAACCACTGGACGCTTCGATCGTTGCTCTGTTGGACGACGTCGATGTCGACGTTCGAACTCCGGAATGAGTTGGGACCCGCAACAAATGGACACATAGAAACAGAACCGATTTCACCCTCCCGCTTGCGGGAGGGTCGGGCTCTCGGGCCCGGGGAGGGCTTCATAGCGAACCCTCTCCGGCCCTGAGAGACCGACTCTCCCAAGGGAGAGTGAGCTTTCAAATCCGCAATCCATCACCAAACACTCCTTTTTGATTCCCATCACGCCAAGAACTTCCATGCAAAACATCCATAAGATCAAGCAGGACATCTGTGACATTGGCCGGCGGATCTACAACCGTCAATTCGCCGCAGCCAATGACGGCAACATCACCGTCCGCATCAGCGACAACGAAGTCCTTTGCACACCCACCTTGCACTGCAAAGGATTCTTGAAGCCTGACGACATCGCCTTGGTGGACATGGAAGGAAAGCAGTTGGCGGGTCGCAAGAAACGATCCAGCGAAGCCCTGCTTCACTTGGAGATCTATCGGCAGCGTGAGGACATTCGCAGCGTCGTCCACTGCCATCCGCCGCACGCGACCGCATTTGCCATCGCCCGCGAACCGATTCCGCAATGCATCTTGCCCGAAGTCGAAGTCTTTCTGGGCGATGTGCCGATCACCAAGTACGAGACGCCGGGCGGACAAGAGTTCGCTGACACGATCATTCCATTTGTCAAGAAAACGAACGTGATGATTCTGGCCAACCACGGCACAGTCAGCTACGGCGAGTCGGTGGAGCAGGCGTATTGGTGGACCGAGATCCTGGACTCCTATTGCCGGATGCTGATGCTGGCCAAACAGTTGGGTCACGTTAGCTTCCTATCAGCCGGCAAGTCGCAAGAGCTGTTGGACCTGAAAGACAAGTGGGGTTACAAGGATCCGCGCAACACTAAAGAGTTCGAAGACTGCGACATCTGCGCGAACGACATCTTCCGCGATTCGTGGGCCGAGGCAGGTGTGGAGCGACGCGCGTTTGATGCTCCACCCCCGATCAATGCGCCGGTCACACCGGCAGGCTCGGCACCCAACGAAGAGCAACTGGTCAAGCTGATCACCGACGAAGTGATCCGTCAGCTGGGAACACAAGCCTAGCGGTTGTTTGAATCGCCCTCCGTCCTTCACCCTCCCTCCGGGAGGGTGAAGAAAGCGCAAGCACCAAAACGCATTACCACCTAAGCCAACTCACCTATTCAACTCCAGCAATCAAACATCATGAAAGTATCCATCATTGGCGGCGGAGGCCTGGTCGGTTCTTGTGCCGCGTTCGCGCTGCAGTGCGGCGGCGCCGCGCGTGAGATCGCACTCCTGGATGTGAATCCCGAACTTGCCGCTGGCCATGCGTTGGACCTGCAACACGGTAGTCCCAGCATCGCGGATCAAGCCTTTTCCGGCGGTGGCTACGAGCACATCCCCAATAGCGACTTGATCTGCATCACGGCGGGCTTGCGTCGCAAGCCGGACGAGTCGCGGTTGGACTTGATCAATCGCAACACCGACTTGTTTGTCCAGATCTTGGCCGACATCAAGAAGGTGGGCGTGAAGTCGTCAGCCGTCGTCTTGGTGGTCAGCAACCCGGTCGACATTTTGACTTACGTGGCGGCCAAGGCCTTGGGGCTGCCGGAAAGTCAGGTCATCGGCCTCGGGACTCAGCTGGATACGATCCGGTTTTGCTCGCTGATCGCCGAGCAACTGAAGACGCCGCCGACTCAGACTCGGGCGATCATCTTGGGCGAACATGGCGAGTCGATGGTGCCGATCTGGAGCAGCGCGACCGTCGCCGGACTGCCGCTGGACAAGTATCCCGGCTGGACGCCCGCCATGGCCAATCAGTTGTTCACTCGCACGCGAGGAAGCGGTGCCGAAGTGATCAAGCGTAAAGGGGGTGCCGGCTTCGCGGTCGGAGTCGCGATCCGCGACGTAATCGACGCCATCTATTGCGACCAGCGCAGGGTGCTACCGGTCAGCAGCGTTCAAGACGGTTGCTACGGAATCCGCGACGTGGCCCTCAGTGTCCCGACGGTCGTCGGAAAGGGGGGCGTCATCGATCGTCACGAGATCGACCTTTGGCCCAAAGAGATGCAGGGCATGCGAGCCAGTGGAGCGGCCTTACGCAAGACCTTGGACACCGTCATGGCGCGCATCCGCTGAGGATGCCGTCGCATTGGCCCGCTTGGCTCGGCAAGTGGTTCGAGCAGAGATCTCATCCCGGCCGGTTGAGCCTCTCTGGCTCCCTCCGCCAGAGTGTTTTTGGGGTTTTCATAGATTTGGAGGGGTTTTTCGAGATTGGATCTCGGTCTTTTAACGCGTCATACTTTGGGTTGGCAAAAGTGATCGAGGAGGGATCCACAGGACCCATTGTGTTGAAGCAAGGTAACGGCTGCATCGAACTTCGGACCCTGTGCTTCCCTCCCCGACCACTTGGGCCAAACGTGTCCATCCGGGCCAAAGGTCCGGTTGTTTGAGTGTCTGGCATAGCCGAAGGTCCGGCCGATTGCGTGTCTATCAGGGCCGAAGGTCCGGTTGTTTACCTAGCCCAGCCCGCAGGGCTGGGAATACGTCAACCTATCGAAACATGAGGGCCAACGGCCCGGCCATTTGTCTCGCGTCGGTGGGCAAACGCCCGGACCTTCGGCCCTCATGATCGTTGATTGGGCGCAAGTCCCAGCCCTGCGGGCTGGGCTAGGCAAAGGCCCGGGCCTTCGGCCCTGAAGAAGCGAAGGCTGCGGCCTATGGCCGCCTATGGCCTTCACGGCTGTCGAGGCTGTTATCTTGATCGGCATCGTCGTTCTTCTCCGGCGATGGCCTTCCGGCCCAAGTCGGCTCTTCCGGCCCAACGGGCCTTCGTTTGCCTAGCCCAGGCCAACGGCCTGGGAATACGTCAACCTATGGAAGCATGAGGGCCAACGGCCCGGCCGTTTGTCGCCTTTCCTCTCGACTTTTGGGACTCAGCCTGATGCCTCAATCGCTTTGTCAGATTTGGGTGCATCTGGTGTTTTCAACGCGAGGTCGGCGTCCCTATCTTCAGAACGAATCGTTTCGCACCGAGATGTTTCGGATGCTGGCTCACCACGTCAAGGAAGCTGGCTGTGTGTCGGCGTCAGTGGGTGGTCATGTTGATCATGTCCACCTCTTGATCGGACTTTCACGGAAGACTGCCATCGCGAAGTTGACCGAGCAAGTTAAAACGGGAACGTCCAAATGGGCGAAGTCATCGTCTCGTGGTACCTCGACGTTTTCATGGCAAGCCGGATACGGCGTGTTTTCGGTTAGCCATTCCAAACGCGACGACGTTGATACGTACAATTCGAAACCAGGCGGAACACCATGCGAAGCTCTCGTTCCAGGAGGAATTTCGCCGATTGTGCGTCCGACACGGGATCGAGATCGATGAGCGTTACGTCTGGGACTGACCATGGCAAATGGCCGGGCCTTCGGCCCTATGATCGTTGATCGGGCGATCGTCCCAGCCCTTCGGACTGGGCTAGGCAAATGGCTGGGCCGTTGGCCCTCACGGTGACGCAAAAGACATTCGGGTCATGCACACGAGGTGCCGTCTTCTGGTCCAACGGCCCGCGGCAACACTGCTAACGCAGTGGCAATCGTTTGTGGTGCGCTCGCACCTTGTTGATCCATTCC